>JBJXGB010000175.1:0-9255 GCA_046152935.1 Cytophagales bacterium | reverse complement strand
GTGGCGTAACCCGCGATCGGCATTATGGTTTTTCCTATTGGAACGGAAAATCTTTTACCGTGGTCGATACTGGTGGTTACGTAGTCGGTTCTGACGATATTTTTGAGGGCGAAATTCGGAAGCAAGTGAAAATGGCGGTAGATGAAGCCGATGTCATTTTATTTATGGTCGATCTGAATGAAGGCATCACACCATTGGATGAAGAATTCGCCAGAGTGGTCAGAAAAACGAAAAAACCTTTATACATCGTGGCTAATAAAGCAGATGTGCCCGCAAAAGACCAATATGCATCCGAATTTTATAGTTTGGGGCTCGATGCTGAAGTCTTTCCTCTGTCTTCTCAAACTGGTTCAGGCACTGGCGATTTGCTTGATGAAGTAGTGAAGCATTTGAAACCAGACGAAATACCAGATTTAGATGAAAATGGTGATGTAATTCCATTTGAAGTGCCTAAAATTCCTCGAATTGCGATTCTTGGTCGCCCAAATGTTGGTAAATCATCTTTACTAAATGTACTTCTGAACACAGATAGAAGCATCGTAACAGATATTGCTGGTACTACAAGAGATTCGATTGACACCCAGTATAATGCGTATGGAATGAACGTGATATTGACTGATACTGCTGGAATTCGCAAAAAATCGGCTGTAAAAGAAGATATTGAGTTTTATTCTGTGCTTCGATCGATAGAAGCAATGGAAAACGCAGATGTTTGTATTGTGATGCTAGATGCTTCGCGAGGTTTAGAATCGCAAGACCAAAATATTATTTCACTTGCTGCAAAATATAAAAAAGGTGTGGTAATCGCGGTAAATAAATGGGATTTGATTGTAGATAAAACGGCAAAAACCACCAAAGAATGGGAAGAATTTATCAACAAAAAGCTTGCTCCTCTCGATTTTTATCCCATTATTTTTATTTCGGTAAATGAAAAACAGCGCATTCACAAGGTGTTGGAAAAAGCAATTGAAGTATATCATACCAAAACCACAAAAATTCAAACATCGAAATTAAACGACCTTTTACAAAAAGATATTGAGAATACACCCCCACCCGCTCTGAACGGACAGTACGTTAAAATCAAGTATATCACTCAGTTGCCTACAAAAAATCCAACTTTTGCTTTCTTTTGCAATAAACCAAAATACATTGGCGAATCGTATCAAAGGTTTTTAGAAAACCGAATGAGGGCTCATTTTGGCTTTGAAGGCGTGCCTATTACATTGGTTTTTAGAGAAAAGTAAAATATTTCTTTGTTAGATAAATATAATTTGCTTTAATTTGTATCTTGAAGTATTTACACACATTTTAACCAATTAAAAAGATGAAAAAAGTATTTGCATTGCTTTTCGTAGCTGGCGTTCTTGCGTTTGCTGCTTGTACTAAAAAGGAAGAAACTACAACTGTAGTAGAAACTCCTGCTGTTGACACAGCTATGGTAGCTATGGATTCAACAATGGCTCCTATGGACTCAACAATGGTTCCTGCTGATTCTGCAAAATAGTTTGATGCACAAATCAGAACAAAAAAAGCCTCGCATTTGCGAGGCTTTTTTTGTTTCTAAAATCGAACAACAACTTAGCAACTAAACAATATGTAGTGAGAATCTAGCTAATTTTCACACTGTTCGGCCTCTTTTACAGCATCTTCAAAGTTTATTTTGGCATTTTTAATAGATTCGTAACACTCTGCGGCATATTCTAACACCTTGCCCAAATAAGACTTAAACAAAATATTATCCTTCTCATTGAGCGCTTTTTTGGAGTATATCACCATCTCGTGGGTGTAATAGCCCAAATGACGACAATAATCTTCGGAATCGTCTACTTTTGATGCTGCGTTGTTGCAGGCTTTTTTGTAGTACGATTGCTCCGCTTCATCGGCTTTCATTTCCGCCAACCCTGCAATTTTTTCAGCCTCTTCTGCGAGTTTTATCATCAAACTACAATCTAGTTTTGCTTCATTGATATTTTTGCCAGACAATGCCTTTCTGGCCATTTTTCTGGCATTTTCGATCAAATCATCGGCTTTATCTATCTTAGCAATCGTCTCATTTACCAACTCTATTGGCAAAATCTGCGCATGAGATGCAATGACGATAAATGAAAAAAATAAGAATAACTGGATATTGTTCATTATTTGTATATAGTAAGTTTTATGCCATTTATTGATGCACTGAAATCTAAATGAAAGCTGTTGATAAGCCAAACTTAATTATTTATAAAAACATTTAAGCCAAAAATAGTTTTATTTGTGTATGAATAAAGTTGTGCTGCCTTATAAAGGAAAAGATGCTTCAAAAAAGGAGCAAGTTGCCGAAATGTTCGATAATATTTCGCCAAAATACGATTTCCTTAATCATTTATTGAGTGCTGGCATCGATATCCTATGGCGTAAAAAAGCCATCAGGTTGCTAAAACCATACCAGCCCAAATTGATACTAGATGTGGCTACTGGCACTGCCGATTTTGCGATCGAAGCCTTGGCTTTGAACCCAGACAAGGTAATTGGAGTGGATATTTCGCAAGGTATGCTTCAATTTGGGCAAGAAAAGCTAGAAAAGAGAAAACTCACACATCTTGTTCAGCTTCAATTGAGCGATTCAGAAAAGTTGCCTTTTGAAAGCAGTACCTTCGATGCCGTAATTGTGGCTTTCGGGGTTCGTAATTTCGAAAATCTTGAAAAAGGGTTGGCTAATATCAAAGCAGTTCTTAAGCCAAATGCGCCATTGGTAGTTTTGGAATTTTCCAAGCCCAAGAGCTTTCCTGTGAAGCAATTCTACAATTTTTATTCAAATTTTGCGTTACCTTTGATAGGCAAACTGATTTCGAAAGACCAATCTGCCTATACCTATCTGCCAGAATCAGTATCGGCTTTTCCAGAAGGTAAACATTTCATCAATATATTAGAAAAATTAGGCTTTAAAAAGTGCAGACACATTCCTTTAACTTTTGGCATCAGTTCCATCTACATTGGCGAAAGTTAATATTTCTTTCCTTTTTCTTTGCGAGCTTTTGCTCATTCTCACAAACCCAAAGCAAGCGAAATCGGCTGAACCAGCAAGATAAATACGAAGTCAATAAAGTAAAAAAAGACATCAATTTGCCCAATTACGATGAAAAATTTCTGCATTACGGGTTCTTTTTAGGCTTAAATTACGACCGTACAATCTTAAAATATTCAGAAGCTTATTTTTCCGATTCGATCTATAAAAGTATTACGCCCCTTGGCGAGGGTGGTTTTTCGCTAGGTTTTTTGATGAATTTTAGGCTTCACGATCAAGTGGCATTCAAGATTGTGCCTTCGGTTGGTTTTTATACCCGCAGTGTCAATTATCAATTTTCAAGAAAAGACACCTTGATTGGCAACCCAATCGAAAGCGTGCAAGCCGTGGAAACGTCTTTTATCGAAATGCAATTTTTGGTAAAATATAGATCTTTGCGAAGAAAAAACACCAGAATGTATGTGGTGGCAGGTGTAAAACCTTCGATCAGAGCTGGTGGAAAAAAAAGCGAAGATGGACAGCCGACTTTAGGAATATCAAGATTTGATTTCTCAATAGAATATGGTGCGGGCATAGAAATTTATTTTCCATATTTCAAATGGTCGCCCGAACTGCGCTTTTCGCATGGGCTTATAAATTTGCGACAAACGGGCGGTTTGTACAATACGCCACTGCAAGCATTGTACACCCATACAGTATCATTGTATTTTTTCTTCGAATAAATGACAAAAACAGCCTTCATTACGGGTGCAACTTCGGGCATTGGAAAAGCTACTGCCGAAGCCTTTGCAAATTATGGTTTTAATTTGGTAATCTGTGGAAGAAGGCTTGAGCGGCTTAAAAATCTTCAAAAAGCGCTTTCCGCAAAAGTGAAGGTGCATATTTTGAGCTTTGATGTTCGAAACAGTAATGAAGTAATACACGCAATTCTTTCTCTACCCGCTGAGTTTAAATCGATCGACATTTTGGTGAATAATGCTGGCAATGCCGTTGGCTTTTCGCCCCTACAAGATGGAAAAATAGCAGATTGGGATTACATGATCGATACAAATGTAAAAGGGCTGTTGTATGTTTCTAAGGCGATTATTTCCGGCATGATCGAAAGAAAAGCAGGCCACATAGTGAATATTAGTTCGATTGCAGGCAAAGAAGTGTATGCAAATGGCAATGTTTATTGTGCGTCCAAACATGCAGTCGATGCCATTACGAAGGGAATGAGGCTTGATTTGTACAAATACGGCATCAAAATCACCTCCATAAATCCAGGGATGGTGGAAACTGAATTTTCAATCGTACGATTTAATGGCGATGAAGCTCGGGCTGCGAAAGTGTACGAGGGTGTTGAGCCATTGAAAGCGGAAGACATTGCCGATACCATCCTTTTTGCTGTCACACGACCTGCACATGTGCAAATAGCCGATCTCACAATATTAGCGGCCGCTCAAGGCAGTGCAAGCGAAGTAAATAGAAATATTTAAGTAGAAAAATATTTTGGCAGCCTCTCGCAAATCGTAGAAAGGTTGCCAAAATGCTTATTTATTATTAGCTAATTGATAAACTATGCCCAAGGCCAAGGCTTCGCTAAATTGTACTGAAGTGTTTTGATCTTGATTATAAAGCACTACCGCCTGCAAATTTACATTTACAAATTTGAAAACTTTAGCAGTGACGATCGCATCAAGTCTATGTGTGCTCACAGCCAGATTTTCGTAGGCAGAGAAATATTGGTAAATGCCTTTCACATTCAAATTTGGGTTAAAATCTTTGTCAAATTTCATCACCACATTGCAACCAAACTGGCTTCTTACCGAGCTATTGATTTTAACACCGTAAGCAACCGAATCTTTTCCATCAAATTTTTTCACGTTTTTCTTCACTTCGGCATCTGCAACAACGGTCTGCCTGAAAGCCACAGGGCCAAAACGTGCTGAAAAGAAAGGTACTGGCTTCCACTCCAAACCTGCTGCTTCATCTAAATAGCCTGGTGATAAAAAATTAGAAATTTTGGTTGTAGAATCGCTTGCACCATCATTTGCCGACTTGCGTTTGGTAAAGGTAAACCCATTGTCAAACTGCGATTGAAAAAGAACCGAACCAAAGATTCCTAAGGTGGGCATTATTGCATAAGCATATTTATTATCAAAAAATATACGATCTAAATTTTTGCGCCAAGTTGGGGCTAAATTTGACTCTGTGTAGGCCCTACCATATTGCAATTGCAGATCGTTAAGCACATTGTGTTTGTATTGCACATATTCAGATTTGGCAAAAATAAAGGCAGCAACGGCTGCATTGGCAACAGCACCTTGCGAATTTTTCCACTCGGCATTGAACGCAGCTTGATTGACATTGACCCCAGCCGAAAAATTTCTGTTCCAATAAGTAGTATCTTTTATTTGAGAAAACCCAAATTGTATTGTTAATAAAATAACGGATGGTATTAGATAACTTTTTTTCATAACAAAGTGGTCAATTACGATTTAAGATGAACTATTTGATTTAAGAGTTGATTTTTTTCAAAATATTTAAGCACGAAATTGTGGCCAGCATGAAGAAAATAGCACCACAAAACTGTTGATTTTTTTCGTTTTTCCAAGGAGAATATACAGGCTATAGAAAATAATATTGTACAAATATGCAACCCAAATCTGCTGAAACGTCTTCTTGAACCCGAAAACGAAGTTTAGCGAGCAGCAGAAACTGTGTTTTTCAGTTATTCATATAAATTTTTTGCCCTTCGCCAGTATCTGGGTTCTGCATTTGCCACCAAGCACTGCCACGGTATTTTCCATTGCCGTGGCAATGGGTTTTTCTGGTTTTGCAACCATCTACAGTGCACCTTTTTATCAAAATTGGCATCGGGTCTTTGCGTTTGTGTACCTTTTTTGGGCGTCCCCATTTATCAAATTGAAAGGCATTGTCTTGTGTGCAAGGCGGAATAATGCAACTCTCGCAAATAAAAATCAACGTGATCGACACCAAAAACTTCGATTTTGAAGAAGAAAATATACTAGCTCTCACGGTGCAAAACATCTGTAAAATAGTTTTTTAAGAAAGATTTTCTTTCGCTATTAGCATCTATACTTTCTAAATTTTGCAGTGCTTTCTTAAAATAAATTTCAATAGCATCTTGCGATATTTGCCTGATATTCAATTGATTATAAATGCCAATCACTTCTGATACTTTCTCAGTTTCTGTAATGAAGGAGTTGCCTATCAGCTCATCAAGCTTTGCTTTTTGTGTTTCGTTGGCTTTTTCAAAAGCTTTTAAGAGTAAATACGTTTTTTTATTAGAAACAATGTCGCCACCTACTCGCTTTCCTACTTTATTTGCATCGCCAAATACATCTAAAAGATCGTCTTTTATTTGAAATGAAATACCCATATTTAAGGCTGCGTTGTATATTTTTTGTGATTCAGAAGCACTTGCTCCACCAATTCTGGCACCCAAATACATGCTAAAACCAAGCAAAACCGCTGTTTTTAAGCTAATCATGCGAATATAATCTTCAATTGATACTTGCGATTGGGTTTCAAAATTCATATCAATTTGCTGTCCTTCACATACTTCCTTGGCTGTGCGGTTGAATAATTGATAAATTTCGGCTCGAATGTCAGTATCTACAAAAGCCAGCAATTCGTATGCTTGTATCAAAGTAATATCGCCAGCTAGAATGGCAATATTAGCATTCCATTTTTCATGTATCGTTGGCATGCCGCGCCTCAAGGGAGCTTTATCCATAATATCATCGTGAATGAGCGAAAAATTGTGAAAAAGCTCGACTGCGACTGATGGTTTTACGGCTTTTTCAATATCTTCCTCAAACAAATAACAACCTAAAAGTGTAAGAAGCGGGCGCATTCTCTTCCCGCCCAAACCCATAAAATAGCTTACTGGTTGGTACAGTTCTTTTGGATTTTGATCGAGTGGCAAGTTGGCAATTTCTGCATTTATTTTTTCGAGAGCGGCTTTGAAATTCAATGTACGTGAGGCGATTTTATTATTCGTTAACAAGGCAATGGTCAATACTGCAAATATCAACAACAATTCGTATAACTTTGTCAATTGGCAAACACTTTTATGGGCAAACGACAGATAAGGATTTTTACACCCCAATTGGCCGATAATGCCAAGAATTTAATTGGTAAAGAAGTAAATATTATTTTGCTTTCTGGAAAAACAATGTGTGCTACGATTATTAAAATTGAGAAAAATCAAATTTTGATTGAAGACCATTTTTTACAAAAACATAATGTACGTTTGGAAGAAATTAGAGAAATTGTGCTCGATTTCGTAGCTACATATTAAAAATGCTCAAAAGCCTTCAAATAAAGAATTTTATACTCATCGACTCACTGGAATGGCAACCCGAACAAGGTTTCAATATCATTACAGGCGAAACTGGAGCGGGGAAATCGATAGTTTTAGGGGCTTTGGGCTTGCTCACAGGTGCACGAGCCGATAGCAAATCGCTGTTAAACGAAGAAGAAAAATGTGTTGTAGAGGGGATTTTTGAATTGGAAAATTACAATCTCAAATCTATTTTTATTGATAATGATATTGATTATGAGCCAGTTACCTCTATTAGAAGAGAAATAAACCCTGCGGGGAAATCGCGGGCTTTTATAAATGATACGCCCGTAAATTTGGAAATATTAAAAGAAATAACAGATTCACTTTTAGATATTCATTCGCAGCACGACAATCTTTTGCTTGGCAAATCAGATTTTCAATTGCGATTGATAGATGCTTTTGCACAGAACGAGAAGATTTTGGTTTCTTATTTGCAAAATTTTGTTGTGTACCGAAAACTGAAAAAAAAGCTAGTTGAACTGACCAATAGTGCCAAAAATTCGCAAAAAGAATACGACTACGATAGTTTTTTATTGAATGAATTGGTCGAATCGAAATTGAAAATTGGTGAACAGGAAAATCTGGAAACCGAATATAATGTATTGCAAAATGCTGAAGAAATAAAGCAAAAATTGACAGAATCTGTGCTTTCATTAACTGAAAATGAGATTTCCGCCTCAAATTTGCTCAATAATGTAATTTCAAATCTAAACCAGCTTTCTAAATTTTCTACTGATTTCGATATTTATAAATCGAGAATGATAGCAAGTTTTGAAGAATTGAAAGATATTTCTAAAGAATTGGCTCGAATTGAAGAGAAAACAGAAGCTAATCCTGCCAAATCTATAGAAATACGAAACAGGCTCGATTTGATTTATAAATTAGAAAAGAAACATGGTGCAGCCTCCATAAATGATTTGCTAGATTTGCAAAACGAATTGCAAACCAAAATTAATGCCTTTCAAAACATTGATATTGAAATAGAAAGTACAACGGCTTCCCTCAATACGCTCGTAATTGTGCTCGAAAGTGAAGCAAAAATGCTTACGGAAAGGAGAAAAAGTGTATTTCAGCCACTAGAAAAGCAACTTTCATCACTTCTTGCAGATTTGGGAATGCCAAATGCCGTGTTCACTATTCAACATGCTTCAATTGATTTCACCGAAACTGGTATCGACAAAATGCAAATGCTTTTTTCGGCAAACAAAGGCTTGGCTCCAGTGCCACTAAAAAATGCGGCATCGGGTGGCGAGTTTTCGCGATTGATGTTTGCCCTCAAATACGTAATGGCAGAAAAATCGGCTTTGCCAACTTTGATTTTTGATGAGATAGATACAGGTATTTCGGGCGAAATAGCGGTAAAAATGGGCGAAATGATGAAAAAAATGGCACTTGGTCACCAAATTATCACCATTACACATTTGCATACCATTGCTGCAAAAGGCAATGCACACTATTTTGTATATAAACAAGATGGAATTGCCCGCACCAATACTAAATTGAAAAAACTATCTGAAATTGAGCGAATAAACGAAATTGCCCAAATGATAGGCGGCAAAAACCCAAGCACATTGGCTTACGAAAGTGCCAAAGAATTAATCACTAATAATTAATACCAACCCAAAACCCAATTTATGGAATATTTAAAAAGCTTTATTGATTTATTTCTGCATCTCGATAAACACCTAAGTGAGATCATAACTACTTATGGCACAACAACTTATATTATATTATTTGCCATTATTTTTATTGAAACAGGGCTTGTAATTATGCCTTTTTTACCTGGCGATTCGTTATTATTTGCCGCAGGTGCATTTGCAGCCAAAGGTGATTTAGATATTGCATTTCTTTTTTTATTGCTCATTATTGCTGGTATTTTGGGCGATACTTTAAATTA
>JBJXGB010000168.1:0-13652 GCA_046152935.1 Cytophagales bacterium | reverse complement strand
GCGGGCGTTTCTATTACGCAAAATTCAGGGGCTCCCGGTGGTACAGGAGGTACATCTATAAGAATAAGGGGTATTTCTTCCCTTACAAGTACTAACAATCCTTTAATTGTATTAGATGGTTTTCCATTGCCAGATCAAAATGCTGACAACGTATTGAATACCTTTAGCCCAAATGAAATTGAAAGAATTGATGTATTGAAAGATGCTGGAGCTGTGGCAATCTATGGTGTGAGAGGTTCAAATGGTGTAATTATGATTACAACTAAGCGTGGTCTTGCTGGCAAAACCAATGTAAACGTAAATTTTTACCAAGGCTACCAAGAAGTGTGGCGCTTGCCAACTATGGCTAATGCGCGTGAATATGCCACTCTAAACAATGAAGCCCGTATTGCCAGTGGTTTGGCGCCATTTGAAAAATTAGCTAATCCTGCTGCCGTTGAAAGTCAATTTGGCAATGGTACAGATTGGCTCAAATCTATTTTTAGAGGCGCAGCCATTACAAATTTCAACATCAATATGCAGTCTGGCAATGATAAAATGAAATATTCATTAGCGGCTGGGTATTTCAAACAAGATGGTATCATACTCAATTCCGACTATGAAAGGTTTAGTTTCAGATTTAATGGAGACTTAAACGTTGGCAAAAAGTTGAAAGTAGGAAACAGCATCAGCATGAATAGAACATCAGAAAGGCCAGTAAATACTTACGATCCTTTCAATAGCGTGATTTTATTAGCTATGACTGCGCCTCCAACAGTGCTTCCAAGAAATCCTGACGGCTCTTATGCCGGGGGCGATGGAACTGAAGGTTTTGCAGAGCCCAATCCTTTGTATATTCTTGAAACACAAACTGATTATAGGAATATTCGTTACAGAATGACAGGGTCTGCATTCGCTGAATATGAAATTATCAAAAACCTGAAATTTAAAGCATTGGGAGGATTAGACTTTTTAATGTCTAATCAACGCGGATTTTACCCAAACATCCCTTCTAGTGGCGGAAGGCCTGTTGCAAGAACTAGCGCTGGCGAATCAACAAATTTCAACCCTAGCTACTTAGGCGATTTGACTTTAGGTTATGAAAGAAAATTTGGTAAACATGATTTATCGGCTGTGGTCGGTTATTCTGTTCAAGACAACCAAAATAACTATTTAGGAGCAGGGAGAACAGGCTACACTAGAAACGATCTGAGAGGATTTGGCTCTTACAGTCCTGTAAGCTTTGATGAAACTTTTAATTATGGAGGTTTTGGCACAGTGAGGTTGGAGTCTTATTTCGCAAGAGCCAACTACAATTTTAATGATAAATATTTGTTAACAGCGTCAATAAGGCGAGATGGTTCTTCGAATTTTGGACCTGAAAATAAATTCGCTACTTTCCCCGCCCTTTCTTTTGCGTGGAGAGCGATCAACGAAAAATTTATTAATGATTTGAATATCAAGCCGTTGAGCGATTTGAAATTTAGAACTAGCTACGGTGCATCAGGAAACTCTAATATTGGTGCATTTACATATTTGTCTTTGCTGAGTAGTTCTGATTATGCCTTTGGTAACAGCTCAGGTGTTAATGGTGCACAAGTAGCTACAGCGCCAAATCGTTTGTCAAACCCGAAAGTAGGCTGGGAAAGCAATTTGCAATTCAACGTTGGCGTAGATATTGGCTTATTCAACAATCGTGTTCAACTGCAGGCCGATTTCTACAATAGGGTTTCATCTAATTTCCTGTTGTATGTAGCTCCACCTGCTGTTGCTGGTACGCCAGATGCAACACCTTTTAATACTGGAAATATGACCAATAATGGTATGGATTTGAGTTTGAATACGATCAATCTGGACACCAAAGGTTTTAAATGGACAACAAACGTAGTGATCGGAACTTATGTAAACAAAGTGACTTCACTAGGTTTGGGTCAACCTATAAATAATGAATTCGCCCGTATTCAAGGAGGCGCACTGAGAGTAGAAGTTGGTCAACCAGCATACTACTTTTACGGATATAAAACAGAAGGCATTTTCCAAAACCAAGCGGAAATAGACGCTCATGCTGTGCAAACAGCTGGTAACGACCCTTCTACTAGTACAGCGCCTGGTGATATTAAATTTAAAGATGTAAATGGCGATGGCATAATCAATGCAGATGATAGAACCAATATTGGAAATTCAAATCCAACATTTACTTATGGTATCACCAATACATTTAGTTTCAAGGGCTTCGATCTCAATATTTTCTTACAAGGATCTGAAGGGAACAAGGTGTTGAATTTCAACAGGTGGTACACCGAAAGTGGAGTTTCTAATGGTAACTATAGCAAAGAATACTTAGGACGATGGACAGGTGAAGGTACCACAAATTCTATCCCAAGAGCCATATTGAATGACCCAAATAGAAATAATTATGTTTCTGATCGATTTGTCGAAAATGGATCTTATTTGAGAGTAAAAAATGTGCGATTGGCTTATACCTTTCCTGCTGCATGGTCTAAATTGGTTTCTATTGGTAAATTCCAATTGTATGCCACTGCTACCAACTTGCTTACCTTCACCCAATACAAAGGGCTAGACCCTGAGATCGGAGGCGGAACTGATCCTGCAACTGGGCGGTACAATGGTGGTATTGATATTGGTTTTTATCCACAAGCGAGAACATATTCTCTAGGTGTAAATGTTGATTTCTAAATTCTAAAAACATATTCAAATGAAAAATTTTAATTTATACAAGTTTGCCATCACATCTGCCTTTATGGCTCTTAGTGGCTGTGGCAAAGATTTTTTGACAGTTGAGCCAAACGATCAAATAAATACAGGTAATTTTTATTCAAACCAGCTCGAAGCTGTAGCTGCCACAAATGCAGTATATGTACCGCTATTGCAGTTTTACAACGAATCTGGTTGGGCTTTTGGCGATATAATGAGCGATGACACCGAGGTAGGTGGTGGTGGTGGTGGCGATGGTGCCGAGCTGTTGGAATTAGATAATTTTACGATGACTTCCCAAAATCCGGTGGTAAGAATAGCTTGGGGAGCATGCTACAAAGCCATACAACGTGCCAATTTGGTAATAGAAAAGGTGCCAAGCATCAGTGCATCAGAAATTGATGAAAAAGTCAAAAATAGATGTATTGGTGAAGCCCATTTTTTGAGAGCCTTATTCTATTTCAACTTAGTACGATTATACGGAGATGTGCCATTGTACACGAAGTCGATAGTGTTAGATGATGCCAAAACTATTAAGCGTTCACCAGCCGCAAATGTCTATGCACAAATCATCGAAGATTTATTAAAAGCAGAAACTCTATTGCCTAATAGATATACAGGTGATGATGTGGGTCGTGCATCTGCTGGTTCTGCTAAAGGGTTATTGGCCAAGGTTTACCTTACCACTGGTCAGAAAACCGAGGCAGCGGCAAAAGCAAAGGAAGTAATTGACAATAAGGGCCTGTATGGCTACGGTTTGAATACAAACTATGGAGATAATTATAGTTTAGCTACTGAAAACAGCCAAGAATGCTTATTTGCTGTGCAATACAGAAGTGGCGGTGGTCAGTGGGGCAATCCTAACTCTCAAGGCAATAGATTAAATACTTTCTTTGCACCAAGGTTGAAAAATATCGTGGCATCTGCGGGTTACGGATTCAATATTCCTACCCTCGAAATGTTCAATCAATTTGAGGCTGGTGATGCTAGAAGAGTACCCTCCATGTGGATTCCAGGCGATAACTTTAAAGAAGGAACTCTAGATTACACACAAGAAGCATCATTGACAGGTTCGCCCAATGGTTTCAACGTTCGTAAATTCTTTGTTCCCATCACCAATGTAACAGGCGATAGCGATGGCTGGAGATCTTCTTTGAACTACAATATTCTGCGCTATAGCGAAATATTGCTTATTTATGCAGAGGCTTCGGGAAGCGGTGTAGGTTTGGCATCGCTAAATTTGGTAAGACAAAGAGCAGGAGTAGCTGACATTGCTACAGGTCTGTCCGATCAACAGTTTTTGGACGCTGTATACAAAGAACGCAGGGTTGAATTGGCTTTTGAAGGGCACAGGTGGTTCGATTTGCTTCGTCATCCCAACGACCCAGAATATTTTGTAAAAGTGATGCAGAAAGCTGGTAAAAATGCTTCTTCATTCAACAGGTTTATGCCAATTCCACAAAGTGAAATTGACGCCAATCCAAGTTTGACCCAAAATTCTGGTTATTAATCAATACTTAAATCATTAATGGTAATGAAAAAATATAGTTTAAAAATAATAGTGATCACGATCGGTTTGTTAAATTGGTCGTGCAGCATAAACGATGGTACAAAAAGTTTAAGCGGAGGTCCATCTACGGCAGGTTTTAGTTTTCCGCCAGTGGTTTTGCCCGATACATTGCCTTACTTGGCCACTGTCGAATTTACAAATCTTTCTACAGATGCATTCAGCTATCAGTGGGATTTTAATGATGGTTCAGCAAAAGTAACTACCAAAAATGCTAAGCATACTTTTGCTACTACGGGCGAGTTTAACGTTGCACTTTACTCAGTTGGCTCAAATGGTAGTAGTAAAATTGTGAAGAGAGTTTTTCTTCCAAATGTATGTGACAATGCAGATTTTAATTCACTGACTAGTTGCAACAAGAAAGGTTGGATACTGTCTTCGGCTGCAGATGCATTCGTAGAAACCGATGCAAGTGGAGCAGTACTGTCCACGAAAGCAGCCAATAGTTGTCAAACAGACGATGATGTTACCTACAGTGTCGATGGTGGGTTTGCATACGGTGCTGGTAAAGATGGCAAAACATTTAATGGCACAGCTTGTGTAGACAAACTAGCAAATGCTTCCAGATTTAAGATCGAAGCTATAGCTGGTCAAAAAACAAAAATTATCTTAAATTCAAATGGTCTGCTAACTGGAAATGTGCCATTTTTAGGCTCTTCATTACAGGTAAAAAATAATTCTTACACTGTTGAATCGCTTACCGATGGTGCAATGACTGTAAAAGGTGAATTGTTGAGTGGAAATTTTATCAGTGTGAAGTTTATCCAAAAACCAAGTGGTCTTGCGGGATATTTGACTTACTTAACAGGAGGTTCTAGCAGATCTTGGAGGCTGGACACTACCGCTGCCCCTGGACCGATCGTTGTTGGTCCTTCAGATGCTGACCCAACATCGTTTTTTGGCGGTGGTGCTTTAGCCGGATGTCAGAAGGACGATATTTATACATTTTCCGCCACTACAGTCACTTATAATTCCAATGGTGAAACATTAATTGCTGCCGATAACTTTTCGTGTGGCGCTGGTTTAGACTATGCGGATGTGGCTTATACCTTTTCTAATGTAGGTGTAGGAAGTGCAGGTCTAGCGCAAATAAGCCTAAGTGCCAACTTCATTGGTATTACCGATAGGGCCGCAGAAAATATTTATCGTATTTTGGAGATAGACGATGAGCGCATGGTGCTTAGATCTGGAAATGGTACAGGTAGCGTGGTTCATACTATAAAGTTTTTAAGGGCAGATTAATTCTAATATTTATACAAATTTGAAATGAAACCGTTAGTTAATATTCTTATTGCGATTGCATTCGTACAGGCCAACGTGTCTTGTACCGAAAAAAAAGAGGTTCCAGCAATTAGTACTGCAAAACCGCCCTCAGATCTTGGGTGGGAGTTTGAGACCGAGCCTTTTTGGTCAGATGAATTTAATTATAATGGCAAGCCAGATGGTGCAAAATGGAATTATGATATTGGCGGTGGTGGTTGGGGCAACAACGAATTGCAATATTATACCGATGACCTGAACAACGTGAGTGTGGGTGGCGGAAATTTGGTGATTACGGCCAGAAAAGAAAAAAAAGAAAATCGCGATTACACTTCAACTCGAATGGTATCGCGCAACAAAGGCGATTTTTTGTACGGAAGAATCGAAGCTAGCCTCAAAGTCCCAGTAGGGAAAGGTACATGGCCAGCATTTTGGATGCTTCCTACAGACTGGTTTTATGGTGGCTGGCCTGATTCTGGCGAAATTGATATAATGGAGCATGTGGGTTATGATCTCAACAATATGCACATCTCTTTCCATACCAAACTATTTTATTTTAAATTGGGAAATAATGTAACGGGTGCCAGAAAGGTTGCTACTGCCACTTCGGCCTTTCATAAGTATAGGATAGATTGGACACCGTATTCAGTGAGAGGATTCATCGATGATGAGTTTTTGATTGAATATGTAAATAAAGGTACTGGTTCCACTCAATGGCCTTTCGATAAAAGATTTCACTTAATCTTCAACACAGCATTTGGCGGTGATTGGGGAGGTGCACAAGGTATAGATCCAAATTTCACCAGCTCCGAGTATGTTATTGATTATGTGAGGGCTTATAAAATGATCGAAAAATAGAATTAAAGTTAGTAGTGTTAGTAGTAGTATAATAGAAGCCTATCTTGTAGGCTTTCATTATTTTTACAGTTTCTAAATTTGGATAAATTATGCAAAAAATATTATTTTTATTGGCTCTTGTTTCATCGGGTAGTTTGGCACAAAAAACAAATTCCAAGTTCCCTAAGCAGACATTTGACAAGACAAAAATTGAAGAATATATTTCAAAGATGACTTTGGAAGAGAAAGTGGGTCAGATGGCTCAAATTACTCTTGATGTTGTTTGCAAAGGCAACAGCCGCTTTCAGAGTGCCGAACCAATTGAGATCGATACTGCCAAATTAAGGCACGCTTTGGTAAAATACAAAATTGGATCTGTGCTCAACACTGCCAATAACAAAGGTTTGCCTAAGGAACTGTGGTTTAAAGTCGTTTCGCAAATACAAGCCATGTCGATGAAGGCAAACAGACTTTCAATTCCTTGCGTGTACGGGATAGATGCCATTCATGGCACTACATATACGTTGGGTTCTACCATGTTTCCCCAACAAATTACGCAAGCAGCATCGCGAAATCGAGATTTAGTGAAAAAAGCAGCCGAAATTACAGCCTACGAAACCAGAGCCAGTTCTATTCCATGGAATTTTTCGCCAGTATTAGACTTAGGGGCCGACCCTAGGTTTCCGCGCCAGTGGGAAACTTTTGGAGAAGATCCATATTTGGCTACCGAGTTAGGCAAGGCGGCAATCAAAGGCTATGAAGGAGATAGCAATATGGTGTCTAGTCAGTACAGAGTTGCCTCTTGTCTCAAACATTTTCTGGGCTACTCCACCCCCTTTTCTGGCAAGGACAGAACCACCGCCTACTTGAGCGACCAAATGCTAAGAGAGTATCATTTGCCTGCATTTAGAGCGGCAATTGAAGCAGGATCCCATTCCATTATGGTTAACTCGGGACTCATCAATGGTATTCCTGTGCATTCAAGCTATTATATTTTGACTAAATTGTTAAGAGAGGAACTCAACTTTAAAGGTGTGGTTGTCACAGACTGGGCAGATATTGAAAACTTATTTAAGCGAGATCAAATCGTAGCTAGCGATAAAGATGCCATCATGCTTGCCATCAATGCTGGCATTGATATGTCGATGATTCCTTATAATTATGAAGTGTTTTGCGATAATTTAGTAGCATTGGTAAATGAAGGAAAAGTAAAACAGAGTAGAATTGACCAGGCCGTTTTTCGAGTTTTGAAGTTTAAAAGTGATCTTGGTCTGTTTGAATTACCAGTTACAAATTTTAAAAACTATGCAAAGTTTGGTAGCAAGGAGTTTGCCGATGCTTCGTATCAGACTGCTGCTGAGGCTATTACATTGCTGAAGAATAAAGACAATATTCTGCCTTTGGCCAAAAATACAAATATATTTGTGACTGGTCCAAATGCAAATTCAATGCGAACTCTCAACGGTGGCTGGACATATTCTTGGCAAGGCGAAAAAGCAGAGCAATTCACAACACAATTCAACACCATTTTAGAAGCAATTCAAAATAAAGCCGGTTCGAGTTTTGTCACTTACTCTTCTGGCGTTAGCTACAAGATGAATGGCAATTACAACGAAGAATTTGAAGAGAAACAAACAGAGGCGCTTGACAATGCTGCAAAAGCAGATGTGATCGTAGTTTGCGTAGGCGAAAACTCGTACACCGAAAAACCTGGAGATTTGAACGATTTAACGCTTTCTACTTTGCAGACAGACTATGTTTTGAAGTTGGAATCTTTAGGAAAACCTATTGTTTTGGTGCTAAATGAAGGCCGACCAAGACTAATCAGCAGGATTGAGCCAAAAGCAAATGCAGTAATACAAACATATTTGCCGGGCAATTTTGGTGGCGATGCTTTGGCAGCTATTCTATTTGGCGAGGTAAATCCATCTGGGAAATTGCCTTATACTTATGCGATGTTTCCAAATGCCACTAGTTCTTATATTCACAAATATTCGGAAGAGACAAAAAAGCCCGAAGGAATGTACAATTATGAGGCAGATTACAATCAGCAATATGAATTTGGCTTTGGATTAAGTTATACTACATTTACCTATGCGGATTTGAAATTGGATAAAACCAAATTGAATGAAAGCGAAACACTTATAATTTCAGTCAAAGTAACAAATTCGGGAGCAAAAGAAGGTAAAGAAGTCGTACAATTGTACATCAGTGATATCGTGGCTAGCATTGCACCAGACGTAAAACGTTTGAGAGGATTTCAGAAAATAAACTTGAAAGCTGGCGAATCTAAAGTTGTTGAATTCACCATTAGCCCAAAAGACATTGCTGTTATTAATGCTGATAGTCAATCAGTTACAGAAGAAGGCGAATTCAAGGTAGCAATAGCCAACTTGGCTAAGAACTTTAGTTATTTCGTTAACAAATAGAAATTTATTTTTACGAGAGTGGGGAAGGCTGATAAGTGATTTCCGTTATTCCTCATTATTTCTGAGAAAAAGGAGAGAATTATTAATTCGCTCCTTTTTCGTTTTAATCAAGATTATCATCATCCAACCTTCGAGTATTTGTGGCTGACGGGTAAGATTTACTAGGGCGAAATTGTAGAAGACTACCTGGCGATCATCAGCCAACTTTTATAAGTTTTGTTATTGTAAATGAGCGAGTAATAATATAAGCCATCGGCTGCGTTTGCTGGATTCCATTTAAAATCTAGCTTCGTATCTTGAAATATTTGGCTTCCCCAACGATTATATATAATGATACTTTCAAACTGATCCCCGCAATTGTTGGTGGGAAGATTTGATATTTCAAAGTAATCGTTGATGTTATCATTGTTTGGGGTAACGATATTTACGTTGCTAAACGCACCACTTATGGTATCACGTACTTGTACTTTCACCGATATTTCTGTTGTAGTAAAGTTTTCAGCGCAGTCAAAGAAAGCCTTGGCTACAAAAGTGATGTTATTTTCTGCGTTTTTTAAATTTTCACATATCGGTGTAAAACTGTAATTTCCTTCCACCTCACCCTTTGTGCTTGCTATTTCAAAAGTAGTATTCCAAACATCAGGTTTTTTTTCCAAAGAGATGTTGATATTCTTGTTATTACTAGCCTTTACTTTAAATTTTAGTGGTTGTCCTATCAAAACACTTTGCGTAGCTGGTGCGTTGCTTTCTATATTTAGCAGGTTTATTGTTTTCCTGTTGTTGATATAAAAGTAAGAAGTGTCGTACACGTTAATACAAAAGTTGCTCATGGCATGTATTATCCTTACTTTAATGATTGAATCGGAGGTAGTAGGGCATTTGTCTAAACAAAAAGTAAGACTGGGTATATTTGCATTGGTGTAGTAGAGGTAACTATTGCTCGCTTTGTTTTTGCCAGGGTTATTAGCATTATAAAAATTTAAAGCCGCAACAGATAAGTTGATGTTGATATTATTTGAGTCAAAATAATACGATGCAACTATCTCTAGGCAGTTTATATCTTTCAATTGTAGATTCAATGTATCGTTGGGCACATGCACGCTGTTGTTTTTTCGATCAATTATTTGGATCGCGTATTTTTGATTTTCTGCACCTTTCAAATAGTATAAAACGGTGTCTTTTTGTATGATAGTGCCACAATTTTCTGTGGTGTAAACTACTTTCAGGCTTGTTACTGGCTGAGAAAATCTAATACATTTAAAATCATACCTGCATTCGTCAAATAGCAATGTGTCTTTTTCAACATCTTTAACACCATTGTATCTGTACAAATTTTGAACTGAAGTACTTAAAATATTTGGTTCAGACAGATGCAAAGTTGCTGAAACATCATAGTATTCCACAAATTTACTTACTCGATAGAATCTTAAGCATCCGTTGTAAGACAAACTTGAAATTGGTACCGTGTCGTTAGGTAAATATGTTTTCTTGTTTTCATTGTCATATATGCTGTATGTTTTTTTTGCATCACCGTTTTCAATTTTGTTCCTGATATACACCGTTATGGTATCGTAGCGCACTTCTGTGCAATTGTTGGCACTTGTTACGTACACTTTTAAACGAAACAGATTGACGGGACAAGCCGTTGGACAACAATTGGTATAAAAACTGATCGAATTTCGTGCTGTGTCGGCATTTGATTTTGAATAATAGGTTGCTTCCGTTTCTTGCAGACGAAATACTTCTGTAGAAAGCTCGTACCTATAGTCCATTCGCTGACCAGCAATAGTACTTATGGTTTGCAGAGTCACAGAAGTTAAATTCCTTTCAAAGTTTACATCGATGGTATCAGCGTTTTTTCTCGTTTTTCCACCAACGGTGCTGATGAATGCAAAATCTGGTTTCGGGTTTTTCATGCATGACAAAATAGCCATTTGATAATCTCGTCTTACTAAACCAATCGGTTTTTTATTTCTAAATTCTGTGCATTGCACTCCAAAAGCATAATAGCCTGGCCGATCGGCATTAAAGCTAATTTGTCCGTTTTTGTCGATTGATAAAGGCTTGGTGCCAGAAATAAGATTGTTGATCGTATATCCGTTGGATAATGATACTGTGCGGTATGGAGCACCATTCACTGCAATGATTGCTGGATCCTTTACATCTGCATAGCCATTTAATGGCACTACTATTTTATATGCAAGCGAATCTCCATCAGCATCTGTGGCGCTAAAATCAAAGCTAAATGGCGATTTGAAACAGGCATAGCTGTTTTTGTTTGGCAACGCAAATACTGGGGAAGAATTAACAGTTGTTTTGATAGGTGGAAATTCTGTGTAGAACAAAGTACCTGTCGATAGCGAATTTGCAATGTTTATCAATCCTGCATTGCGACAACAACGATCCCACACCAAATAAAAGCCATCAGGATAATTGTATTTTACACTATCGAGGGTAACATCGAAATCGTAGGTAAGTATTCTGTTGCGGATAGAAATATATTGGCATAAAATAGTATCGTATCTTATGTCATAACTTGATTTTAAAAGTACGGGAAAGTACTGGATGAGATTATTGGTTTTTTTGTCGAATGCCGAGATATATATTGTTGAATCTTGCACATCTTGACCACTTACCAAGTCTGAATATAAAGACAAGGTGAGTTTGTAATCGAATTTTTGAAGATGTTTCAACGTAATTTCTCCTCCTACAATATGGCTTGCAAATGACGATTTGGAAATACAAAGCCCAAAAAACAGAATAGTAATGGTAAGTGATGATCTTATATTATTCTCGATGGTTTTAGTAATATTCATTCTTTTAATATTGCCAAGATGGTACATTCTATTTTTACGATTTACATTTGATAATTCAATTACTATTTGCCCAAGCGGTGTCATATTTCTCTGTCGATCAGTATGTTATAACTAAAATCGTTTCGTTTGGTAGGAAATATCAATGAGCTTCCAACCAGTTTTTGCCCGAACCCATCCCTATTTCCATCGGCACTTCCAAAGGAATGGCATTTTTCATAAAGCCTTCAATATAAGGCTTAAGTTGTTCCAATTCATCTTGGTACATATCGAAAACCAACTCATCGTGCACCTGAAGCACCATTTTGGAGCGTACTTTTTCTTTCTTCATCCATAAGTGAATATCAATCATGGCTTTTTTAATGATGTCGGCAGCCGAACCTTGAATAGGGGCATTGATGGCATTTCGTTCAGCAAAACCACGTTCATTCTGATTTCTAGCATTGATATTTCGCAAATAGCGCCTTCTGCCTGTGATCGTGGTTACATATTCTCTCTCTCTCGCTTCGCTAATCACGTAGTCCATATAGGTTTTGATGGCAGGAAATTCTTGCCAATAAGCATCGATGATATCGCCCGCTTCTTTTCTTGGAATTGACAATCTTTGAGCCAATCCAAAAGCTGAAATGCCGTAAATAATACCAAAATTTACCATCTTTGCCTTTCTACGCATATCGCCATTTACTTCGCTCAAGTCTACTTTGAATACTTTGCTAGCGGTGGTAGAATGGATATCAATTCCGTTTTTAAAGGAATTAATCATACTTTCATCTTTGCTGAAGGCTGCCATGATTCGCAATTCGATTTGGGAATAATCGGCAGAGAAAATTACTGAGTTCTCATCTCTTGGAATAAAAGCTTTTCTGATTTCTTTACCTCTGTCGGTTCTAATGGGAATATTTTGGAGATTAGGATCTGTACTGCTAAGGCGACCAGTAGCTGCAATGGCCTGATTATAAGAGGTGTGGATCATACCTGTTTTTGGGTTTATCATCAAAGGCAAAGCATCTACATAGGTAGATTTGAGTTTTTGAAATTCACGGTATTCTAATATTTTGGCAGCAATTTCATGTTCAAAGGCTAACTTGGACAATATTTCTTCACCTGTTGCATATTGGCCTGTTTCGGTTTTTTTGGGTTTATCTTCTAGTTTTAGTTTTTCGAAAAGTACTATGCCCAATTGTTTTGGAGAACTTAAATTGAATTTTTCTCCAGCCAATTCATAAACCAGTTTTTCAACCTCAACTATTTCATTTTCAAGTACTTTGGAGTAATCATTTAAAAAACCAACATCAATTTTTACGCCCGTATTTTCCATATCTGCCAGCACGTATGCCAATGGATTTTCTATATCATCAAAAAGAGGAAGCAGTTTGTTGTCTTTTAAAAGAGGAGCAAATTTATGTTTGAGTTGTAAAGTAATGTCGGCATCTTCAGCAGCATAAATGGCAGCTTTTTCAATTTCAACATCTCGCATATTGCCTTGATTTACACCTTTTTTACCTATCAATTCGGTGATTGAAATGGGCTGATAATTCAGGTAATTGCTTGATAATAAGTCCATTCCGTGGCGCGAATCTGCATCAATCAAGTAATGGGCGAGCATGGTATCGAATATTTTTCCTTTCACCTCTATTCCATATTTTTTCAACACCAAAATGTCGAATTTGATATTGTGACCTATTTTGGTAATGGCTTCATTTTCCAAGACCATTTTGAATTCATTGACAATTTGTTGGGCAATTTTTTGGTCGGCTGGAATGGGAATGTAAAAAGCTTCCGTTTGGAAATAAGCAAATGACAGGCCTACCAATTCAGCACTTACTGCATCGGTACTGGTGGTTTCGGTATCGAAGCAAAATTCATCTTGTTTTTCCAAATAGGAAATCAATTGAGATCTAAGATCAGGAGTATCCATCAAATGATAATCGTGAAGCGTATCTTCAATGGTTGATTTGGAATTGTCTGAAAACTGAATGGGGTTAGTTTCTGGGCTATCAACACCATACATTTCATCGGAAAAATGTTCTACTTCTTCTTTTCCAATTGAGG
>JBJXGB010000165.1:0-5103 GCA_046152935.1 Cytophagales bacterium | reverse complement strand
GGAAGCACCATTAGTCCGCCTACAGAAGAAACATTGATTATGGTGCCGCTTTTCTTCTGACGGAAATGTGGCAAAATGGCTTTGATACAGTCTATCAAACCGAAATAGTTCACATCAAATTGGCGTTGAATTTGTTCTTTTGTACCAGCTTCAAGCGGTCCATTGGCACCATAGCCAGCATTGTTGAGCCAGACATCTATGCTGCCAAAATGTGCCAGCGAAGTATCTACCGCTTTTTTGATAGAATCTAGGTTTTGCACATCTAAAGCCACCAATTTCAGCGTGGCCGATTCTTTTAAATCATTCTCCTTTTCAGGGCTTCTCATGGTGGCTACCACATTCCAGCCTTTTGCATTGAAATGCTTTGCTGTTGCTTTACCAATGCCACTACTGGCACCTGTAATTACGATCGTTTTGCTCATTGGATTTATTTTAGAAGTTTTGTTAATTAGAAAATTTGATGCAGTGGTGTTCTTTACAAAGCTAAATAAAAGAGGAATTTATATTAATTTGATTGAGAAATAATTTTTTAGCGTTAATCGAATAATGACTATGCCTTGATTTCTGTCTAGAAAAACCACTTTAATCGTTGAATTCATCACCTTGCTCTGTGTCCTTACAGAGCTGAACAATGAAATTTGGCCGATAAAACCGAAATCTATGATTGGTCATCTGCCAACTATTATAGGACGAACAGAGATGATTTTGGATGTTTGACTAATTTTAATGAAGAGTTTTAAAGCAAGTATTTTGCTCTTTGGGGCACAGAGCGAGGTAGGGAGCTATTTTGCCTCAATCTTGCTGTTTTTATACACATCGGCAAGCGAAAGTGTGAAGCCAATGGCATTGAAATAGATTTTGTCATCTATTCGCTTCAGTTCTTGGGCCAAAGTCCACAAGCCCTCTTTGTTTTTGCTCCATACTTCTGCCCACACCTTGGTCGAGTCGATCAATACATACTCTTTGAGTGTTGTAATTTCGCGATAAAGGGCAAATTTTTCGCCCCTGTCGTAGCTGGCGGTGCTTGCAGATAGTATTTCTACAATAATGGTAGGGTTGAGAACGGTATCTTCTTCTTCATCAAACAGGGCTGGCTCGCCACAGACCACTACCAAATCTGGATAAGTAAAAAGTGTGTTTTCTGGAATATGAATGCGGAAATCGCGCGAGAACGACTGGCAAGATTTGCCTTCAAGAAATGTACCAACTCGGATTGAAAGATTTTCGTTCATCCGATTGTGGGCAAAGCTGGCTCCAGCCATCATGAATATTTCGCCTTTAAAATATTCGCTTTTCTCCGAGGCTTCCCGCTCGCGGTGCAGATAGTCTTCGATGGAATAGTGCGTTATTGCTTGAGCCGACATCGTATTTTCTTGTTTATTCGAAGCGAAAAATACTATTTTGTTGCAAATATACAATGCTTTTGGCCGTTTTTATTGCCTAGCCTCGGTTCTGGTGCTGTCGGGAGTTTCGTCCGCAGATAAGCAAATTAAAAGTCCTATTTTTGTGCATGGACTTGAGATACAGGCATTCCCTGCTGTTGGGAGTACACTCCCGGCATAATAAATAATTAAATTCCTATAATTTGAAACTGTAATGTGAAGAAAGTAACAAAAGAAAACTCCCAACACCAATTAAAAATAAGTCATCTGATCTAAAAATCTTAGTATTTATGTTGCTACAATCTGATTTGCTTCAAACTTCCTTACAAATTGTATTATTGATTATCAGCTTTATATTTTGTTTGGTTGCAATGGTAGCCATTCCGACCAGTCTGTTTCTGTTGCCTAGCGTTTGGATAGCCTACATACGTGCGAAAAGGTATGCTGCCGCATTGCCGGTATCGGTGTTGTCAGACGATTTGCTGGGCAAGATCATAAAGTTTAAGGGTGCTGCATCGTCTTATACTTCTTCGACATTGCTCGCGCCATTGTCTTTGCAACCAGTTGCCAAATGGCGACTTGATTTTTTTCTGGCTGGCGATAGCAATACCGATGGCACCGATCATAATATTTGTTTTTCCGACCATCCTGTACTGCTCAACAGTGCCAATGAGGTAAAAGTACTGGTTTATGATACACATTTTGTGATGATAAATATGCCAGTGTTTGCAGGAGAAGCCACGGCAGCAGGCAGAGCAAACTTGGTATTGTGTTTAAAGGAGCAAGGGTATGTTATTGGCGAAAACCAGACCAACGGCGTGCAAGAACGCTCAATTCCTTTAGGTACAATGATTGCTGCTCTGGGAAAATTAATAAAAAAGGAAGGGCAATATATAATCACCAGCCCTGATGAAGACGAACAAGCTCCGGTATCGGCACTGTATGAGTACCAATTAGATTATCGGGAGTTTTTAAGGCTGTTTTTTATTGCTTTTGGATGTATTGTTGGTGCAGCATTGATGACTTGGTTTACAATTTGGGTCTGGACTAGCGGTTATTAGCACTATTACACATCGAATTAAAAAAATCTTATAGTTTCATTACTTTTAGTGAATTCCCGTGCTGCAGGGAGTTCCCTCCCGGCAGAAATAAATAGAAAAAAGTCCTATTTTTGTGCATAGGCTTACGAGATAGGCGTTTATACTACGATAGGAACATTTTTTTCATCACTATCGGGCTGTTCAAGATGTTCCGCAGGGAATCTTGAACTACGGATAAAAAGTGATTTGTAATCACAAAAAAACGAATAAACGATAAAATCGTTCTTTATATGAGGTTCGGGATACGCTTCTCTAACATTCCGAACAGCCTAGTTACAAAGCGTATTGTTTAAAAAGAAAAGCCTTAAAAGTTGCAGAAGATTAAAATTTGGAATTAAGTATTTCAAACCCTAGTTTTCCAATGTTTAGGGTTTCTAGCGGTGTGCCAAATGGCTTCAATGACAATGAGTTGTAGCGTTTCATCCCAAAAGAATACTATTACAAAGGGGAATCTATCTACCAATGCGAAGCGAATAGCGATGCCTTTTCTTTTGTATCGAACAGCATAGCCGTAGGGGTTTTGGTTGATATGCTCGATAGTGTTTTCTACTTCGTCTAAAAAAGCTAGTTCTAGTCCGGGTTGTTGCTGATTGTACCAATCCATGCTTTCCGCCAAATCAAGTTCAGCAAAGGGTTTGATTTTGTATGCCATTTTTAGCGATTACGGGCAAGTAACCGTTTTTTTACGTCTTCCCATTCCAAAAGGTCGTTTGCATTTTTTAAATGCTGATCAATACGATAGTCCAGTTCCTTTTTTTGAGCGGGACTTAGCTCAAAGTCATCTTCTGGTAAATTATAGCTTTCCTTTAGCTTAGTCCATTCCTGAATAGGGATAAATACCCCTGTGGTGATGCCTTTGTTATCTGAAATATACTGAACGTTCATTATGCGTATGCCCTACGGGCTTTAAAGTCTTTTAAATTAAGTATCGATTACATTAAATATAACGGTTTTAGTGCCATTGTCAAGTGCTTCAATCTCTTCCAGCCTTTTTGATAGTGTCTTTATTGTAAGCGGCATGTTTTCCTTTACCTAAAAGATAATCTACAGGTACATCAAAGACCTTCGCAATTTTAAGGGTCATTTCGATGCAAGGGCTATTTTCGTTTGGCTCGCACTTTCCAATAATATCACGTGAGGTTTCAATAGCCTAAGCCAATTCCTTTTGCGACCAGTTTTTTTGCTTTCTAAGGCTAGTAATACGTTCTCCAATGTTTACCATAGTAGACTAAATACTTGTTTTAAGCTCATAATAGAACAAAAATAGTGTAAATAACTAATACAAAAAAAGAAGGTGTTATTTTTTGCCTTAGTTGGTCTTCTCCCTCCCTTGTTACGTGTTCTACAGGCTGTTCAAGATGTTCCGCAGGGCATCTTGAACTACAGTAAAAAGTAATTTGAAACTACAAAAAAGCAAATAAACAATAAAATCGTTCTTTATATGAGGTTCGGGATACGCTTCTCTAACATCCCTAACTCCCTAGAACTTATTTATCACATCTACTGTAGTTTTTGACCTCCGCAGAACTTATTTATCACATCTACTTTAGTATTTAGCTTCCTTAGAACTTATTTATCACATCTACTGTAGTATTTAGCTTCCCTAGAACTTATTTATCACATCTACTGTAGTATTTAGCTTCTCTAGAACTTATTTATCACATCTACTACAGTATTTGGCTTCCTTAGAACTTATTTATCACATCTACTGCAATTTCTAGCTTTTTCAATTCATTGCAGGCATATTATTTTTTGCTTGTGTCAATTTTATAGTTTTTTTATTATTGTTACCATTTTTTATTTGTTTATTTATCAAATTATTAAACTTTTCAATAGTAAACTCTTAAATTATATAGATATGGAAATGAATTACGCAAGGCTTTGGCTTGGCGAACTTATTGGGCTAGGCAACGATACCATTACTTTATTCACCAAACACAATTTGCCAAATGCTGGGCTTAATAGCAAACTTGCTGAACTTAAAAACCAGTTAAAACCGCTTAGCGATGCTTTCGCGATCGAAAAATCGAGCAAATTAAGCAAAGAAATCATCAAAGCAGATGTGCGCAGAGACAAAGCCATCAGTGGCATCAAAGCCCTCGCTAATGCTTATAGCTACCACCACGATGAAGCAAAACGCAACCATGCAGAGGCCTTGTTGCGAGGCATCAATAAGTATGGCGACAACATTGCGGGCCTCAATTACCAGCTCGAATCAGAGACTTTGCGCAACTTAAGCCAAGATTTTGAGAACGACAACACCCTAAAAACTGCTATTTTGGCCTTTAATATTACCGACTGGGCAGCCGAACTCAAAACGGCCAACCAAGCTTTTGGCGATATTTTCATGAGCAGAAATGAAGAAGTAGCTGATAAAAAAGTGGATGGTAAAACGGGCGATTTTCGCAAAAACTTTATTTTTCAATACAAAGAATTGCTAAAACACCTAGAAGCGATGCAAACAATAGATGCCAACGATGCCCAAAAGAAGCTACTAGGCGAGATTGACGCCCTTATTAATAAATACGATCGTTTGGTACAATCGCACGGTAGCAAAGAAGAGGCCTAGATTTTTCGTAGCATCGTGGTTGCTTTACTTTATTAAATTGCAAACGCTGACA
>JBJXGB010000156.1:0-12254 GCA_046152935.1 Cytophagales bacterium | reverse complement strand
GAATAAGTTTAAGAAAAGCATTTGTAGAACTAGAAATAGGAGATTTTAAACAGCTAGAAACAATTGATTTTATTGCTGGACGGTCAGAGTTTCACATATCTGCAAATTTGGTGCTCGATTTGATGACAAAGATACCTGGATTAGAAAATCTAACTTTTGATGATTGCCTACAAGCGGCTCCGATAGCCGAAGTAGAGGGCATAAAAGTGCCTTTTTTGCATATCAATCAGCTAATTTTGGCAAAAGAAGCCACTAAGCGACCAAAATTTGATTGATTTGGTAGAACTTAAAAGAATGGTAATGCTGAGGAAAAATGTTTGAAATGGAAATTATGACGCAATAAAAATCATCAAACTTTATTTTGTATTTCCACTCTTTCTTGCAGTACATAAAATATTTTTTTCGAGCTAAGGACGAGCATTTTATACAAGCACCGTTTTTGTATCATTTTTATCTAAAAGTATTAAAAAATGCAAGTCAAAATGCTGATTTTCAATTGGTTGAAATTATCAGAAAGCAATTGTTTAAGAATAATAGCGCTGTTGGTAACTTTGATTTAGGTGCTGGAACTCGCACAAACGTAAATTCTAAATCGGTAAGAAAATTAGCTCATACATCCATTTCTTCGCCCAAAAAATGCAGACTTTTATTTAATATTATTCAATATTTCAATTATTCAACCATTGTGGAAGTGGGAACTTCGCTTGGCGTTGCAACTGCCTATCTGGCAATGGCAAATGAAAAGGCCAAAATCTTTTCGCTCGAAGGCAATAAAGATTTGATAAGAGAAGCGGAGAAAGTGAAAAAAGCGTTGAATTTAGGCAATATTGAGTTCATTTTAGGAAATTTCGACCAAACTTTGCCAGAATTATTAAATAACCAAAAAGAAAAGATAGACTTCGTCTTTTTGGATGGAAATCATCAATTTGAGCCTACAATCAAGTATTTTGAGTTGATGTTACCCCATTTGCACGACAATTCCATTCTTATAATAGATGACATTTACTGGTCGGAAGAAATGACGAAAGCTTGGGCTACTATTTGCTCAAATTTGCTGGTTACGATCAGTTTAGACCTGTATTCTTTGGGTATTTTGTTCTTTTCTACAAAGTATTCAAAACAGCATTTTGTACTTAAATACTAATATTATTGGTAATAGGCATTAAGTAATTGTATTAAATCCTATTTTTGTGTCTTATTAATAAAATTATCCTATGTCAAATAACAATTCTGAAACAGAAAATTCGGGCAAAAGATGGTTGCTGATGGCAATTATCATTACGCTACTTATCATCAATGTAATCCAGCTATATCTTCAAAACCAAAGCAAAAAGGAGATTGCCGAGAAAACGGTGGTGATTACTAACAAAGATGCCGAATTGAAAATATATGGATACAAAGTAGATTCGATACAAAACGAACTTGAAAGCCGGTACCGCGAGATAGCCAAATTGGGCGGAGACACTTCTGCGATGGGACAATTGATCCGCCAATTGAAAAAAGAGAAAAAGAGCCTTTCGGTAGATTTTTCGGCTGTGCAATCGAAATATAACACCTTAAAGACGCAATATGATGGCATAATGGCTTCCAAAGACAAGGAAATAGAAACCTTGCGAGACGAGCGTGACAATCTTTTTAAAGAAAACAATGATTTGAAACGCAAGCAAGTTTCGCTCAACGATTCGGTAAGCCAGTTGAAAAACAAAGGCGATGAACTGACCAAACAAGTAGCTCAAGCCCAAGTATTGAAGGCGGCTAATGTGAAAGTGATTTATATTCGCAAAGACAAAGAAATTGACGAGGTAACCTATAAAGCCAAAAAAGTAGAAAAGATTAAAGTGGCTTTTGATATTTTGGAGAATAAAGTAGCAAAAATAGAATCTAAAACCTTTTTTGTGAGGCTTATAGAACCTGATGGAGCCGCACTTTACGATTTAAGCACAGGTGGCGGCAGTTTTCAAGCCAACGGCCAAGATATCTATTTTACCGCCAAACAAGAAATATTGTACGAGCAGGCGAACAAAACCATTTCATTTGTATACTCAAAAGGAGCGGCTTATAAAGTTGGAAAGCATTTGATAGAAATTTACTGCGAAGGCAATTTGATTGGCAGAGGCGGCTTCACTCTAAAATAGAAAAGCTGCAGTTTTCAAACACTCAGAAAAATAGCATTGCAATAATTGCAATAAGGTGGACAAAAAGGATTTACTAAATTCCGAAAACCAAACGTTTAATAACGTTTGGTTTTTATTTGTAAGTTCGTGTGCTGGCTTTGGTTTTATTATTAGTCTGCGATTATTGCAGAATTACATCGTTTTACAATGTTTACGGATTGTTATTTGAGTCTTTTTTTTCTCATGTACACTGTGGGGGATATTCGCACTTATAAATATTGAAAAAATTAAAAACGGTCAATCACGATAGTAGCTTATTTAATGCTTTTTCTAGTATTGGTTACTATTTTATACGGTATCGGTAGAGTTGCTTACGCTCTAAACCACAAATAATTGAAAAATAATTTTTACATTACAACGCGATGATTTCATAATTCCTTCTAGGAACTTCAACGAAAGATTTATTATTCATTAAATTTTAAGAGTTATTGTGAAGAACGCCACTATTTTGTGTAAATAGTGACGTTTTTTATTTTTACCAAAGTCTAAATCTTTTATGTCGCTCAGCACCCACAATATTCAGTTTTTAGACAATTCACTTTTGGGTTTGATGCCTTTTTTTGAAGCCAATAAATACTCAAAAATAGCCGTATTGGTCGATGAAAATACGCACAAATACTGCTACCCATTGTTTACAATATTGCCAGCGCATCAAATAATAAAGATAAAATCGGGAGAACGCAAGAAAAACTTAAAAACGGCCGCCAAAATATGGCAGAAACTCACCGATTTTGAATTAGATAGAAAAAGCTTGCTCATCAATATTGGTGGAGGGGTAATTGGCGATATGGGTGGCTTTTGTGCTGCAACATTCAAACGGGGCATCGATTTTGTGCAAATTCCAACCACCTTACTTTCGCAAGTAGACGCTAGTGTCGGAGGTAAATTAGGCATAGATTTCAATGGATTGAAAAACCATATTGGCCTTTTCAACTTACCTCAGGCTATTTTTATTTATCCAGGGTTTTTACAGACATTATCGAGCAGGGAAATACGATCTGGCTATGCCGAAATTGTAAAACATTGCCTAATTGCAGATGCAAACGAGTGGCCAAACATTCAAAACATACTAAACCGCGATATTGAAAATATACATTTCGATTGGTCGGCATTCATAAAAAAATCGATTGAAATAAAGGAAAATGTAGTGTTGAAAGACCCAAAAGAGGCTGGGTTGAGAAAGATTTTAAATTTTGGACATACGCTTGGTCATGCCGTAGAAACGTATTTTTTGGAAAAAGAAGATCGAAAATTGCTACATGGCGAAGCAATTGCGATTGGTATGATTGCAGAGGCATGGCTTTCCAAATACAAGGGATATATATCTGATAATGAGCTTATTACTATTGTTAGCTATATCATTTCTATTTATGGCAAACCCTTGATTTATAAAAATGAACTAGCCGAAATAATTCCGCTCACTTTGCAAGATAAGAAAAACAGCTTTGGAAAAGTGAAGTTTTCTTTGCTAGAGAAAATAGGAAAATGCACTTACGATATTGATATTTCCGTGAGTGAAATGGAGGCAAGTCTACGTTATTATATTAGCTTGTAAGGCTTTTTGTGCAAAATAGTGTTTCAAAAATGGACGATTCAATTTTTCCCGCGCGCATACCTGTTACCATTCTTACTGGCTTTTTGGGAAGTGGCAAAACAACGCTTCTCAATGCCATTATCAGCCAAAATGAAGGAAAAAAAATAGCCATTATTGAGAATGAATTTGGCGAAATATCGATTGACAGTGAGCTAGTTATCGCTCAAAATGAAGGAATTTTTGAACTTTCAAACGGCTGTATCTGCTGCTCGCTAAGCGGAGAATTGAGCGAGACTTTAGATAAAATTCGTGAAAATAGAAGCATACAACACCTTATCATCGAAACCACTGGCATTGCCGACCCTGGGCCAATTGCTTTGAGTTTTATCTCCGATTTTAAAATTCAGTCGCAATTCAGGCTCGATGCTATCGTTTGCTTGGTCGATAGTCGATTTATCGAAACTCAATTAGAAAATCAATACGAGGCATCTAAGCAAATAGCTATGGCAGATATTATTCTACTCAATAAAATGGACCAAGTAGATGATTATCAGAGAGATACAATAAAAAATATCGTGTCTAAAATCAATAGTCAGGCTACGGTTTACGAAAGTGCTTTTGGCAAAGTAGATGGCATTAATTTATTGGAAATCAATGGATTTGGTGCTGAATCTGTGTTGATGACCAAATTTGAGGTAGATTCATCGATTGCAAAAACAAAGAAATTTTCTGTAAATAAAGAAGTAGAAATTTCGACATCTTTGGTAAGTAATCAGCCTAAATATGTGCACAAATCTGGCGTGTCAAGTGTTAGTTTTGTATTTCCCGAACCACTAGATGTTTTAAAACTAGATGCTTGGCTAAACGTGATGCTCAATTGGGGCACAGGCTTATTTTACAGAGGCAAAGGCATCTTGTATGTCGAAAATTTCGATAAAAAAGTAGTATTTCAGTCGGTTTTGAATCAATTTGTTACAGAATCTGGTGGAGAGTGGGGCAATGAGCCCAAAATGACAAAAATTGTATTTATTGGGAAATATTTAGACAAAGTGTTGTTGGAAGCTGGGCTAAAATCTTGTATCGTGAATGATATTGATGCCAGTAGTGAAGATTTTTTCAAAGCGATAATGGATATGCAAGACAAATTGTACGACAAAATGAAATCGGCTATAGCATAATAGAGCCATTTGGAACTTTGTATTTGCACGAATGATTTTATTAGTATGACGAGCTACAAAAATCCATCAGATCCAGAAAATATTTTTTTAAAAACGAAACTCAACGAATGGCTAAAAGCAAAGCTCGGTGTTGAGCAAGAAATAGTGGTTGATTTTAAAGAAATACCTTGCGGGGTTGATAATTGCCCATGTACCACGACCGAAATACTAATTTCAAAGCCTTTCTACCAACGGTTTACATTGGGCAAACCACTTGTGTACATCAGAAAATGGGATATTGAAAGATTGGAAATATAAAAGTTAAGTATTTGTTTTAAAAGAAAACTTATCTTTCAATTTATTACTTTTATTCTTGGAATAAATAAATACAACATTGACTAAACTGAGCGTAAATATCAATAAAATAGCTACTATACGAAATGCGCGTGGTGCTAATAATCCCGATGTGATAAAAGTAGCTATTGATTGCCAACGCTTTGGTGCTCAAGGTATTACAGTTCACCCAAGGCCAGACGAAAGGCATATCACGACCAAAGATGTGTATGAATTGAAGCGTATAATTACTACTGAATTTAATATTGAAGGCTACCCCGATGCCAGATTTATGCAAATGGTGAAGGAGATAAAACCTGAGCAAGCGACCTTGGTGCCAGACCCTCCAAACGCCATTACTTCCAGTGCAGGTTGGGACTGTAAAAGTAATTTTTCCTACTTGAAAGATATTGTTACTGAGCTAAAAAGCTACGGAACAAGGGTTTCGATATTTTTAGACCCTGATTTAGAAATGGTAGATTTTGCCAGACAAACAGACACAGATAGAATAGAATTTTACACCGAACCTTACGCAACACATTATCCTATCGACAGGGCAAAAGCGATTGGCCAGTATGTAATTGCCGCTAAGCGAGCTTCAGAACTTGGTTTAGGAATCAATGCCGGACACGATCTCGATTTGCAAAACTTGAAATATTTAGTGACACAAATACCTGATATTGAGGAAGTTTCAATTGGCCATGCTCTAATTTGCGATGCTCTCTACTTAGGTTTGGAAAACACTATTCAGATGTATTTGAGGCAGTTAGCAAAATTATAGTGCAATAATCATTTGTATCATCTTACTTTTTCGGAATATTTATTTATTGATTTCGAGCCGCTTTTAGAGCAGGCTGCAAACTGATAAAAGTGGTGAGGGCAAAAATAATTAAACCAGTAAGAAAAAAGTCGCTCATCCGCATTTTTACTGGATAACTGTTTACAAGCGAAGTTTCGGTACCCATCGATACAAACCCATACTTTTGCTGCAAAAAACAAATAAGTCCGCCCAAAACTAAGCCAGAAATAGCACCAACTGTTCCAATTATCAATCCCTCAAAAAGAAAAATATTTCGTACCATGGCACTTGTGGCTCCCAAATTGTACATCATTCTCACGTCTTTTTTCTTTTCGATGGCGAGCATCGTGAGAGTGAAAAATATATTCAACGAACTCACTGCCATTATAAAAGTGAAAGTGATGTAAACAAATAGTTTTTCAATCTTAATGGCTCGCAACATTCCTCTGTGTTGTTCATCGGCAGTTTTTACTTCAAATTTTGAGCCCAATATTCCACTTATTTCATCTTTCACATTTTTGTCTTGTGCACTATCAGTAAGGTTTATTTCTAAAGCTGTTCTTCTATTGCCGTAATCCATCAACTCTTGAGCAAATTTCAAAGATACAAATACATAGAAATCGTCATATTGTTTTTCGAGTGCAAATATGCCGGCTAGATACAAATTGGCGTTGTTAAATGCATTTTCTGGGTTTAATTGCAGCTTTTTTTGGTTTTTCGGATACCAAAACTGGAGTTGGTAAAAGCGATTTTGCATATCGATCCCCAATTTGTATTGTACGCCACGCCCAATCAAAGCACTGGCGATGCCATGATTGTCGAAACCGCCTTCACCTTCCACAATGAATTTATTGATACCAAACTGCTTTGTAAAGTTTTCAGAAACCCCTTTTATCTTCACAATTGCCTGTTTATCAGCATATTTCACTAGGGTATTGTCTTCAATTACTTCGGTAACATAGTGGACATAGTTGAGATTTTTTATTTTTGATAAAGTGAGCGAATCCATTTCAAAAGATTTGCCTTCGGCTACTGTAATTTTCAGATGCGGGTCGAACGAGCCATAAATGCTTCTAATAAGGTCTTCCAGTCCGTTGAAAACCGATAAAACCACAATGAGAGCCATCGCACCGAGCATTACCCCCAACACTGACATGATGGTGATAATATTGATAAAATTTCTTTTCTTTTTAGATAGAAAATACCTTTTGGCTATAAAAAATGAGGTATTCATCTTAGTTTTCTTCTTTTGGAATATTGAGGCTGGTTATCAATTTGTCCATTTTAATGGCATATTCTGCACTATCATCGAGGTAAAATACAATTTCAGGCACTATTCTAGCCACATTTCTTATTTTAGCACCGAGTGCTTGGCGAAATACTTTGGCATTTTCTTGCATCATCTCAATCATCGCTTTTTTATCTTCCACGAGCATAAAACTCATGTAGATTTTGGCAACTGCCAAATCGGGGCTTACTTCTGTGCTTGTGATGGTAACAAATGCGTTGCCAAAAAGGCTTTTTTTATCATGTAAAAATATTTCGCTCAGTTCTTTTTGAATGAGTTTTGCGTATTTGAGTTGCCTTCTAGTATCCATGTTAGCACAAATTTCTGCATTTTTAGGCTCGAATCAAAGTGAAGCGAAGTTATTTGAGAAAACTGAAAATCTAAAACTGGCCTAAGGGCTGATTTGGCACAGAAAGTTGGCTGTCATTTCTACAAAAATACGATGGTTAGATTCCATTGTAGTATTTGATGCCTGTATTTATGATTAACCCAAAAATGATCAACACCAATAGCACCAATACGCTGTGGTTTTTTCTAAAAATATTTCTCATGGTTTGAAATTTTTATTTTGCAATGACAAATAGTGCAAAAGAATAGTGGTGAAAACAGATCGCCAAAAACGAATGGCTGGAATTACCTTAGACCCTAAGGCAAAAAATAAGCGTTAAGCATACTAGCTTCTACTTAAACATTGAAGGGACGCTATTAACACACGCTTCCATGCCTTTTTTGTCCTATTTTGTTCTAAAAAAAATTATATTGTTGTTGATTTTTACTCTTGATCTTAAATGTTTAAAATCGTCATTTTTTTTCACGAAAATCGCTCTATTACAGAGGTTTATCATTCATAATAGATAATTTGATCCTTAGAGAAAGGGTAAGCAATCGTTTTTATGTCCCGATATCAATCATCATAATGTACAATTCCTCTACTTTTTGCCTGGCCCAAGGAGTTTTCCTTAGGAATGTAAGCGAAGATTTTACGCTCGGATCAATATTGAAACATTTGATCTTGATTCTTTCTCCCAGTTCTTTCCACCCGTAAAAATCTACCAAATGGTTTACAACCATCTCTAATGTTTTGCCTTGCAAATAATTTGTTTTTTTGTTTAAGGATGGTGTTGTCATTATTTACTAATTATTTCTGGTTTGGGAAGAACCGATTTAGATCCAGACTAAGGTACTTACTTACAATCTAGAAAAGCGTATATCTTTGATATTCAATTCAATTGCTGTGATATTATTAAAAGTATTTTCCGATAGACTATAGCAAATATCGATGGGTTTTAAACTTGATAATATTTCAAAATAATCTGCCATCCCCCATGCGATGGCTTCTTTTTTAATATTTGAATTTGGCATTTTTACCCCAAATTTCAAATGTTTTTCGCCAACAATTCTTGGGTTCTCTGGCAAAAGTTTTTGGGTCAAAAAAACAGGTGTCATGTTTCCGGGTCCGAAAGGCTCCATTTGTTTGATGATATTGAATGTTTTCTGAGAAGCGAAATCTAGGCCTACTTCTACATCAATATTTATTTTTGGAATTAACTGGTCGGGGGCAATTCGGGCAGAAACCACCTCTTCAAATCTGGCTTTAAATGCATCGATATTTTTCAATTCCAGTGTCATGCCTGCTGCGTGGGTGTGACCACCAAATTGTTCGAGCAAATCTGAACACGCACAAATGGCTTCATACACATCAAATCCATCAACAGAACGTGCAGAACCCGTGGCTTTTCCATTCGATTCCGTGAAAATAATAGTAGGACGGTAATATTTTTCGATACACCTTGAAGCCACAATTCCTACCACACCTTTATGCCAATCGCTCTTGAATAGAACTGTAGATTTCAATGCCTGAAAATTTTCTTGTTCCTCAATCATCTCGATAGCTTCCAATGTAATGCTGCTATCAAAATCTTTTCGTGACAAGTTATTTTCATTCAACCCATCGGCAAATTTTATTGCAACCGCTTCATTATCAGCCAGTAATAATTCTACCGCGCCATGTGCGTGGGCTATTCGGCCTGCTGCGTTTATGCGTGGAGCAAAACCAAAAACTACATTGGAAATATTCAATTCCTTCTTAAAACCAGCCACAGCACCCAATGCTCTTAAGCCAGGGCGTGGATTTTCATTGATTTTTTTTAAACCATGAAATGAGAAAATCCGATTTTCTCCAGTCATCGGCACAATATCGGCAGCAATACTCACACAAAGCAAATCTAAATAGGGATAGAGTTTTTCGGTACTAATCTGATGGGTGATGCAATAAGCTTGCAAAAACTTAAAACCAACCCCGCAACCCGACAATTCTTTGTAAGGATACTGACAATCAGCACGTTTTGGGTCCAAAACAGCGTAGGCTTTTGGTATTTCTACTCCTGGATTGTGATGGTCGCAAATGATGAAATCAATATTTTTGGAACTTGCATAATCTATTTTCTCTATCGATTTGATGCCACAATCCAAGGAAATGATCAAGGAAAAGCCATTTTCGGAGGCGTAATCGATTCCTTTTGTCGAAATGCCATAGCCTTCGCCATAGCGATCTGGAATATAGAAGGCAAGATTTTCGGGCAAAATCCCTGTATGATTTTTTAAAAAGTGGTAAACACTTGCTACTGAGGTAGTTCCATCCACATCATAATCGCCAAAAACCAATATTTTTTCTTTTGAAATAATAGCTTTGGTAAGTCTGTCAACTGCTTTGTCCATGTCGCGCATCAAAAATGGATCGTGCAGCATGTCTAATGAGGGACGGAAATACGCTTTGGCAATGTCAAAATCAACAATATTTCTTTGAACCAATAATTTAGCTAAAAACGGATTCACATTGATCGCTTTGGCAAGCGACTCAGAAACAGACGCTTGCGGAGTTGGTTTAATACGCCATATTTTGTTCATGCCATAAAATTATGGTTTTTAAAAAACTTTCTATTGCTATTTACATTTAGAATTAATCTAAGACTTGCATTTTTGAATATTGTCTTATATTTGGACCACAATTTGTGTTTGCAATTTATGAGTAGCATTATTCAGGTTCTTCCTCTTCAATATTATATATTTTTATGTCTGGCCATTTTTTCAATTGGCATCATTGGTGTGCTTATTAGACGCAATGCTATCATTGTTTTTATGTCAGTCGAATTGATGTTAAATTCTGTCAATTTGCTGCTAACGGCTTTTTCATCTTACAAAGGCGATGCTGGTGGACAGGTTTTTGTGTTTTTTATCATGGCCGTGGCCGCTGCCGAAGTGGCTGTTGGCTTGGCGATTATAGTAATGATATATAGAAACGTTCGTACGATCGACATCAACGAAATGAGCAAACTAAAATGGTAAATTTTGAATAACTCTCAATCAAAATTTAGGATTTAAAACAAGTAGAAAACTAGAAAAGTAAAATATGTTAGATTTAGTTTGGCTGATACCAACACTTCCACTTCTGGGCTTCATTATCAATGGATTTGGATATAAAACTCTACCTAAATCAGTGGCTTCCATCATTGGAAGCGCTACCATTTTAGGTGCTTTTGGCATTACCGCTACATTGTTTACGGCTTTGTTAAACAATAATATACCAGCCTCGACCATCAATTTTTACGATTTCATCACAGTCGGCAATTTCAATATTTCATTTTCTTTTCTGATAGATGAGCTGTCAGTTTTCATGATGCTCATTATTACTGGCGTTGGTTTTTTTATCCATGTGTATTCAGCGGGCTACATGCACGATGATGATGGCTTCAATAAATTCTTTGCCTACCTGAATTTGTTTGTATTTTTCATGTTGCTGCTGGTTTTAGGTGCCAATTACGTAATCATGTTTATTGGCTGGGAAGGGGTCGGGCTTTGTTCTTATTTATTGATCGGTTTTTGGTTTAAGAATAATAATTACAACGATGCTGCTAAAAAGGCCTTCATAATCAATCGAATAGGAGATTTAGGCTTTTTGTTAGGCATGTTCTTGATTGTGGTAAATTTTGGTTCGCTTGATTTTGCCGATATTTTCGAAAAAGCTAAAACTTTGCAAATTGATTCACAAGGAATAACAGCTATTACGGGCATTACTGCTTTATTATTTATAGGTGCCACAGGCAAAAGTGCTCAAATTCCATTATTTACGTGGCTGCCCGATGCCATGGCTGGTCCGACACCCGTATCTGCATTAATTCACGCGGCTACCATGGTTACTGCTGGTATTTATATGATCGCCCGATCTAATATTTTATTTGCATTAGCGCCCGTTACTATGGGCATTATAGCAGTTATTGGAATCTCAACAGCATTATTTGCTGCTACCATTGGGCTTTTCCAAAACGATATTAAGAAGGTTTTGGCTTATTCTACCGTCTCTCAATTGGGCTACATGTTTCTAGGTTTAGGTGTAGGCACATTTACAGGCTCACTTTTCCACGTCATGACCCATGCTTTTTTCAAAGCCTTGCTTTTCTTAGGTGCAGGTTCTGTTATTCATGCCATGTCGGGCGAACAAGACATCAGGAAAATGGGTGATTTAAAAGGCAAACTTCCCATTACATTTTTCACTTTTTTAATTGGCACAATAGCCATTTCGGGAATTCCTCCGTTTGCAGGTTTCTTTTCAAAAGACGAAATTCTAGCTAAGGCCTATGAAGTAAGTCCAATATTATGGGGTATTGGCGTGCTTACAGCTTTAATGACTTCATTTTATATGTTTAGATTATTGTTTTTGACATTTTTTGGCTCGTTCAGAGGCACGCACGACCAGGAACATCATTTGCATGAATCGCCACTTTCTATGACGATTCCGTTGATGGTTTTGGCTCTTTTCTCTGTGATTGCAGGTTTTTTCAATGCTCCGGAAGTGTTGGGAGGAAGTTCGATGTTAGCAGGTTATTTCGCTCCAATTTTCGAAGATTCTATGCTTCTTTTAGGCGAATCTCATCATCTAAGTCACTCTATTGAGTATATTTTGATGGGCGTT
>JBJXGB010000148.1:0-33330 GCA_046152935.1 Cytophagales bacterium | reverse complement strand
CTGTAGTGATTACAGCATACAAAGGATCCATAAAATTGATCTTTTTGTTGGCATTAGTCGTAAAATTAACGTAGGCAGCTTCCGTTGTCTTGTACAAGTTAAAGTCGCCCATTACAAAGTAATTGCCGGTTTTATTGTAATTGGCAGCAAGATGGCTCATAATATTGGTAGCACAGTCTCCTCGGGTGCTTCTATCGGTTGTACCATCAGACGATTTTAAATGACCTAATATAACAGTAATAGTTGCACTATCGCCAGTTGGATTTTTGTGTTTGAAATTGTAAAGAAAAAAATCTCTAGGAGAGCAATCAATTACCGATTGGCTTACAAGTCTAAGCTTGGCACTATTATAAAAAACCAAGTCTTGAATATTATCGCTTGACAAACTACCATTATCTACCATCGTAGCAGCTTTGTAGTTTGTTCTACCACTGGTATTCAGCACATTATCTAAAAAGCTCGTAACGTTTGTTTGGGCAAATCCTATTTCATTTATGCCTAAAATGTCAGGCAGTTCGTAATCGACAAATGTTTTTAAGTAAGGGTTTTTAGCTGTTGTAGACAATGGTGTGCAACTAATGCCTGGCGAACCGTAGCGAAGAATATTGTATTGCACAATATTTAATGTGTCGCTTAATGTTTGGCTCTGGCCATCAAAAAATGAAAAGAATAACAAAGAAAATAGAAAGTAAAATTTTTTCATTAAGGCAACTTAGGTGGTATGATTGTTGTTTTTTTAATGCTTTGATGTAATTCCTCGCAAAATAATAATCTTAAACACTACTCTATTGCCCTTTTTACCATTGATTTTGCCACATATTACACGAATGTTGGCACAATTGGCGCAAACTTTGGCATAATTTGTGCGAATGATGGCACAATCTGCGTGAACTTTGGCATAGTTTGCATAAACTTTGGCATAATTCGTGTGAACTTTGGCATATTCTGCGCAAATAGTGGCAATACGATAAAAACTTTGTTAATGATTTTTATAAACCCTGTCAATGGTTTTTTCAACATTGACAGGGTTTGCTTTTTTAAACCTTAAGATTTGACAACTTTTGAAAAGTTGTCAAATCTCCAAAGTTGACAAGGTCTGCGACTATTCTACTACGATGCGTTTCACTACAGAAGCACCAGATTTAGAAATCACTTTCAAGAAATATATTCCTTTGCTTTCAGTGAAAACTACATTTGAAACTTTGCCAGAAATGCTGGTTGCAAACACTTTCACGCCTATCAAATTGTAAATCTCAATCGCAGTTGCATTATCAGCAGCTATATTGAAAGTACCGTTTGAAGGGTTTGGATATATCAAAAGATCACTCAATTCTGTTTCTGCCAATGTGCTAGTAGGCGTAGCTACTTTTACATTTACTCTATACGTAGCAATGTTTCCAGCTTGGGCAGTAACTACTATATCAGTATAGAAATTATTTCCAGCAATACTAAACAAGAAAGATGGAGTGCTACCATTTGAAATAGAAGCTTTTGCGCCAGTATTCAAGGTATAAAATAAGTTGAGCCCATTTACAGTTACATTTGAAGACACCACAAAATCAATGTTTGAACCGTTGATAGTAGCAACAACGTCTTCTAACAAGCCTAGTAGCGCATTTGCTGGAAAAAAGAAAGAAGTGAAACCAGCAAGGGTAGATGGAGCTACAGGAGCCACTGCAATAATATCTGATGCCAAGTAAGGTTCTAATTGATAACCTGAAATACGCGGATCTGAGCTGTCAAATTGACCACCAAAACCTGTGATTGTAATATTGGTAACGTTAAATTCTGATCCAAAAAGCTCAGTATATGTTTTACCATATACACCTGTATGATAAGTTTGAATTCTGGCCAGTACTGGAGAACCTGCAACAGTCATTAGGAAATCAAAGCCTCCAGTTGGTGCATCGTTCCAAGAAGTTCTGCTTACACTAGAAGCCACCATTGTTATAATTTTGGATTCAGTGTTTTCAGAAAGTGAAGTTACCACCGTTGGCATTTGTCTTTGAGCTACATTAGCACCTTTGATATAAGAAGTAGATGTCAATTGCAACAAACCATTAAAGTGAGTAACAGTACCTGCAACTGTTAACAAATCACCATCAGTTAAAGTCAATCCAGAAACCGAAGTAGTAGCACGAAATACAACAGCATCTCCATTGGTGTCAATAATTCTAAATTGGTAACCATCAGAAGTACCTCTTTGGTTTGGACCTGTAACTCTACCAGCAATAGTAACTACTAAAGCACCAGACAAAGTAGATAACCCTGTTGTTGCAGAAACCGAATTTCTTAAATAGCTGATAGGTTGAATACCTGTTAAAGTAACGCCAGAAGGAATATTTGCTTCTACATTGTAAGTAAAACCAACAACAGTAGGTGTAAAAATAGACGCTCCAGTAATAGACACATTGTCCAATCTCCATCTAACAGAGCCGCCAGATGCTGGGGAACTAGATATATATCTAAAGGCAATGTATCCAGTGCCAGTTGATGTAAAGTTTTTAAAGCCTGCTACCGTTACTACCCCTTGGTAATCATCTGCAATTACATTCCACCCTGCTACAGATACTGGACCTGTACCTATATAATTGGTAGAATACAACACTTGGGCTGGTTTAGCTGTGCCTGCATCAGCGAATGAAAATGAACCACCATAAGCCACAGCTTGACTTGCGCCAGCAAAAGTTAATTTTGGAGTTATCAACCAGCTTTCCATAGAGCTTGCACCTGTAGAGCCAAAGCCATTGCCCTCCATTCTACCATTGGTGGCATCAAAGAACCAGTTTTTCAAACTTTTCGGGGTGTAAATAGACCAACCCAAAGAAACAGGATCAACTGTAAACGTTTCTGTAACACCAGCAAAACCAGGTACGGAAGGCATTACTGTTACCGATACACTATAAAAAGCTACGCTAGTCATATTTTGGGCCGTAACTGTAAGTACTCTAGCACTTCCATAATTCAAAGCTGTAGCAAACGCAGGGGCTACAGTAGCATTTGCTGAAATAGTACCTGCTGCTGTAAGGTTTGCTAGGCTTGTTCCAAAAGGCACAGCAATAGCAATATTTGTTCCTACAATGCTACCTACAAAACCACCTTGCAATGTAAAGGCAGAAAGTGCATTGGCAGATGAGCCAGGTAAGGCTGTTACCGTAACGGTATAAATTTCGATGCTCAAATCTTGGGCTGTTACTGTGTAACTAACCATCGAGCGAAAGTCTTGTGGCACTGTAAACGCTGGATTTACTGTTGAAGCAGCTGAAATAGAACCTAGTGGTGCAATATTGGTCAAATTTGTGCCAAATGGAACGGTAGCGCTAATGGTTGTACCTGAGATCATAGCGGCAACACCTGCAACAGTAAAGTCGGTAATGTCATTTGCGTCAGACAAAATGGTAGCTATTGTACTTACAACGGTATACACATTGGTACTCATATCTTGGGCAGTAACTGTATACACAACCATGTTACCAAAATCTTGCGAAGCTCCAAATGCAGGGCTCACCGTAGCATCATTTGAAACAGCAGCTGATGGAGACAAACTATTGATAGTAGCACCAGAAGGAAATGAAACGAAAACATTGTTGCCAGAAATGGTAGAACCAGACTGACCTGGCAAGTTAAAAATCGTGATCAACTTAGCTGATGAAGCAGGAGTACTAGTTACAGATACATTGTACACTTGAGTCGATAAATCTTCGGCTGTAACAGTATAGCTTACCAAAGAAGTAAAATCTTGTGTAGTAGCAAATGAAGGGTTTACTGTGGCGAGCGGAGAAATATCGCCCATTGGCATTATGCCATTCAAGGTAGTACCAAAAGGAACAGTTGCGGTAATGTCAAGACCATTGATGTTAGCAGCAACGCCTGCGACAGTAAAACCTGTGATGGTGTTGGCCGAAGAGAGGCTAGGAGCAACACAACCAGAGATAGTATGAGTTCCTAAACTTGAAGCATCATTTTGAGGTAAAGCAAACCACTCAACGCTAGGGTCAAAAGCATCTGTGCTATTAGCATCACCAGTGCAAACAGTAGCTTTTCTAATCAACGTCAATTCATTTGTAGCTACTCCATTTGCTATCCAGTTTGAACCTGGATCGAAACCAATTTGACCAATAGCATCTATCAAAGTTTCACCATTAAACAATGCCACAGCGTCATCTCCATTATAATTTGTAACACCGCTAGTCACGCTCGCTAAACCTAAAATTGAGGTGATTGCTGATGAATTTGAAATTACATACGTAGAGTTATTTTTTATAATACCTGTCAAGGTCAAATTGTTGGCAGCAGTAGTTGCACCATTTGAATATGTTCTAACCACATATCTTTGAACATCAAAATCAATATCTACTCCTGTCCCATTAAATATTTCTAAGGCTTTGTTGTTTGAGGAACCTTCCAAATATTCCGAAAAGAATAAATCTGTTGTCTGCCCGCTTACATTCACCACGAATGCGAAGGCGATTAATAAAATTGTAAATACTTTTTTCATTGTTTTTTTATTAGTTGAATGAATGGTTTCATTAATTGAGTTTCCAAAAATACTTTACCCAACAACCAATGTAGCAAATACACCAGTTATCAAATTGTTATTTTTTGTACACAATTATTTAACATACAAAGGCTCAAAGGCACAAATCGCATATTAACGCTTCAAAACTATGGCATTGGTTTTTACCAGCCTTATACAGTTTTATCAAAATGGTAAATTGCGCTACTCCATTTTTTACTTATTCTTTAGTGGCTAATGATCGTTTTTTTATCATAAAATAGCATAATGTGTACAATATTTTGCATTTCAAAGCCAAATGGTAGCACTTCATTCATAAATTGGCAACTACAAAAGCCCAAAAAAGTAAACTTTATCTTCGGTATTTATAGGTATATATGCCCATTTGTTAACGAAATCATAATATGGTTTTAATCATTTCAACACCTTAAAAAGCTAGTTTTGAAAGGTTAACTAAAAAATCAATTATGAAAAAACAACTTTTACTTATTTGCATAGGTATCGCATTATTCCAATATGCCTTTACCCAAATCCCATCTGGCTACTACGATGTAGCGGCTGGCAAATCTGGAGCTGCCTTAAAAACAGCCCTTTATGATAAAATAAAGGGGCACTCCGTACAAAGCTACACCCCCGGAGTTTGGAATGCCTTTAACACCACAGACAAAAAACCAAACGGTCGCCCTTGGGACATTTATTCAAATAAAGACTGGAATTTTGGCAGCAACCAGTGTGGCAATTATTCCAAAGAAGGTGATTGCTACAATAGAGAGCACTCTTTTCCAAAAAGCTGGTTCAACGATGCCTCGCCAATGTATTCAGACATTTTCCACCTATATGCTTCTGATGGCTATGTAAATGCGGTGCGAGGCAATTATCCTTTTGGTGAAGTGGAAAACACGTCAGTTGTGTGTGCTTCAGGCTCTCCGATTCATTGTAAAACTTCAAACGGTAGCAAAAGAGGCCCAAATACTTATCCAGGCTATTCTGGAACAGTGTTTGAGCCTGTAGATGAATATAAAGGTGATTTAGCTAGAACCTATTTCTATATGGCAACAAGGTATGAAGATTTAATCGCAGGTTGGGAATCCAATATTGAGGGGAAACCAGCCTTGAATGGTACTAGTTTCCCAGCTTATGATACGTGGTATCTAAATCTTTTATTCAAATGGCACGCCCAAGACCCTGTTTCTCAAAAAGAAATAGATAGAAACAATGCCATTTATGCGATTCAAGGAAATAGAAATCCATTTATTGACCGTCCAGAATATGCAGGTTTGGTTTGGGGCTATTCTACTACTTCGGGCGTAAATACCTCTGTTGGTGGTGTAAATACCACTACTGGGCCAAACACAACTGCGGGCGTAAACACCACTTTGGGCAACAATACCTCAATTTTGATCGATCAGAATTTTGCCAATTGTTCAAATAATGGTTGGAATGTAGTAACGGTATCGGGCAAAAAATGGAATTGTGCCAACGGCTATTTCGAAGCCAATGGGTATGTTTCTACCAGTTCAACTGCTGGTGCTACTGAATCTTGGCTAATAGCCAACCCAATATCTGTTTCGGGTTTTGAAAAAGTATTGGTCTCGTTTTCTACCTACACCAGATACAAAGATGTTCCATTGGCCAATGAAGAAGTTGCAGCATTGTATTCTACCAATTACACTGGCATTGGCAATCCCAACTCAGCCACTTGGTTGAGCGTTCCGAATGTTAATTATTCAGCAGAAAATTCTCAAAATTTATTGCCATCTGGCCAATCAACCCTTTCAGGCATCAATTCATCGGCATTTTATCTTGCTTTCAGGTACCAATCTACAGGTGCAGCTGCTGATAAAGCCGCACTTTGGAGGGTAGATGATGTAAAAGTGCTAGGCTACAATACATCCATTGCCGGCACTATTACTGCGCCAAATGTTTCTGTACCAGGTGTGGTTGTTACCATTCCTGCCAACAATTTAGCTCCTTTGGCCAATAGTTTCACCATTTCTGGCATTCAAAATGGCAATTTCGCAGGCTCTCTTGCTGGCAATTTTTCCGATCCAGACAATGACAACCTCACAATCATAAGTTTTGAAAACGAAAAAACTTCATTTGGCAATACCATTTCTATCAATGATTTTGGAGATATTGTCTACACACCACTCGCCAATTTCACGGGAATCGATTCGTTTGAGTACAAGGTCTGCGACAAAAGTACTTGTACATCGGCCATTATTTACTTTAATGTAAAAAGCGAAATCCAAACTTTGATGGTGACCAAAAACCTTACCCTAAACGGCAGCATAGCCAATGAACAACAAGCAGGCAGCTTTGAAACGTTTGTAGGTGCACTTGCAGGTGGCAGCAATTTGGTGCTCAATGCCGATGGTACTTTTACCTTTTTGCCAAAACCGAACTTTACAGGTTTAGAAAGCTACACGTATACTTTCTGCGATCAAGCACAATGTAAAACAGGCACCTTAAATTTCTCTATTTTAGGCGTTTCCATCACTTCAACAGCCAATAGCAATAGCGAAAATGTATCTTTGTATCCGCAGCCTGCCTCTGAAATGCTTTATGTCAATGTTGAAAACAACCCTATTCAATCAGTTTCTATCTTCAATATTGTGGGCGAAAAAGTGTTTGAAATAGCAGACAGCAACACCAATGCCATTGAAATAAACACAACTACCTTGCAGACTGGCAGTTATATATTGCTTTTGAAAACAAGTAATACGGTAATTTCTAAACGCATTTCGATAATTAAATGACAAGATAGCCACATAGTGTTAGTAACGAACGCATATAAGGTTTTAAACCTTATATGCGTTTTTTTTGCTACTCCTCGACTTTGTTCGTAAGCCTTTGCTTGTGTTTTCACAAACAAACCCCTCCGCTATTCGAGATTTTAACCTCGAATGTAGATAAAACCAGATATTCAACTAAATATTGATTCGTGAAGACACCATGGCAAGGCTAAGGAACATTAAAATTTACGCTGCATTATCAACCTAATTACGCTGCGAAGTCAACTTAACTATGCTGCAAAGTCTTCTATTCTATAGTGCACAATTATAAAAATTATGCAGCACAATTTTTGTATTTATGCTGCATACTTTTCAAAGGTATCATAAAATTGAGACCAACTATTAAGAAAGCGATACCAAGGTACCGCCAACGTACCCCTGCCACAGATGGTGCCGCCAGCCTTTGTTGAGTGTTTTCACAAACAAACCCCTCCGCTATTCGAGATTCTAATCTCGGATGCAGATAAAACAAGATATTTAACTTATGAATATTGGTTTGTGAAGGCAACAGTCACTGCTAGCGAACTTGCTACGCATAAGCAGGTTCATACATTTACCCATCAAGGGAGGTGCAAAAAACAAGCAAGATAAAAAGAAAAAAACCAGCGAAAGTGGATTTGTATCTTTGAAATATAAAGGCTTTAGCGTACAAAATTTACTTTATTTTGTCAACCGACTTTTTAGCCGATATCATTTTCAGAGCAGTAACAGCCGCTTCATCGCCTTTATTGCCATGTATACCACCGGCCCTATCTATGGCTTGTTGTTGGTTCAAAGTAGTTAAAACTCCAAAAACAATTGGTTTGTTGAATTTCAAATTTACATCTGTTATGCCTTTTGCCACAGCTTGGCAAATGTAATCAAAATGTGGTGTTTCGCCTTGTATTACGCAGCCAAGCACAATAACAGCGTCTATTTCTGATTTCTCAGCTAAAAATTGCGCTCCTAGCACCAATTCAAAGCTGCCAGGCACGGGTATTTCAAAAATATTTCTTTTGTACACGCCTTCCTTCACAAGACGTTCGACAGCTCCAGATAGCAAAGCAGAGGTGATCTCTGTATTCCATTCTGCCGCAGCGATGCCAATTTTATACTTCGAAAAATTTTGTTTGGAATGTAAAGCCTGCGAGCTTAAATTTTGAAGAGCAGTAGCCAAGGTAAATAACTGGTTAAATATTATACTTTTCAGCCACTGTTTTAAAGCCTTCAATCGAAATTGGCTTAGATACAAAATCTACGACTGCATCGCTCACCATGAAGCGTTCCATATCCGTTTTGTTGTCTGAACTCGTAAGTACCGCTATTTTACATACTTTCTTGAATTCTGCCGCCATTTTTTCATATTCAAACAGAAATACAAAACCATTCACTACCGGCATGTTAATATCTAAGAATATTACATTTGGCCATTCTTCTGGCGTATTTTGTACAGTATCTAAATATTCCAACGCACTTTTGCCCGAATTTTTAGTTACAATATTGCCTTTAAAGCCAGATTTTTCAATTACAATCCTCGCAATCAGTAAGTCAGTGTCGTTATCATCAACTACAAGAACATTTTTTAGATTCTCAAGAGCCATAATTGGGGTTTTACTTTGTGTAGTACAATATTAAGTGATTACAAACTCAAATATATTAAATTTAGACCAACAACCTTATTTGTTCGACATTTCTCTGATTTTTATTTCGGTAAACTTCCGTTTCGACTCCAAAGGGAAGTCGCTTTTCATAAACCAGTCATAATAAGATGGCTCGTTCTTAAGGATCGAAGTCACCAATTTATCTTTGTGTTTGCCAAAATTTACTAGTTCTTCTCCTTTTTCATTAAATACAAATCTGCCCGACAAATCTACATTGTTTGAAACAGAAAGTTTGTGAAGCCAAGCCATGTCGTTTTTTACTGGCACTATTGGCTCTTTGTGGTCTTTGTCTTTTATTTCAACATTTTCATATTTCGCAACTTGCGACATCAGTATTTCTAAAGTGGCCTCAGTATCGGCCTCGGCAGTGTGGGCATTTTCAAGTTCGGCTTGGCAATAAAATTTATAAGCTGCAGCAAGATTTCGCGGCTCCATCAAATGGAATATTTTTTGGGCGTCTACCAAGTTTCTGCCTTCTATTTTAAAATCTACATTGGCTTTCAAAAACTCTTCTACCAACATTGGCAAATCAAATTTGAGCATATTGAAGCCGCAAAGATCGCAACCTTCTAAAAACTGAGCTAAATTTTTGGCTACCTCTATAAATTTGGGTGCTTCGGCCACATCTGCATCTGATATGCCTGTAAGTTGTGTGATAAAAGCTGGAATTGGAAAACCAGGATTCAGTCGCTTTTGGAGTGTTTTTTTTTCACCGTTGGGCATCACTTTTATGAAACAATATTCTATTATTCGATCATTTGCCATATTAAGACCTGTACTTTCAAGGTCGAAAATCACCAAAGGCTTTTTAAGATTCAAATTCATCGCAATGGCTTAAGTTATTAATTTGTTTTGTAATCATCAAATCTTTTAAATTTACAACTTAAACCGGTCGTTTGAGACCTAATTTCTAATTGTCAATTCATTTGCAAACTCATTTAGATTTATACCATCGAAGTTGCCTGAGGTCATAAATAAAAGTACTGAATCTTTCAGATTTTGCCTTTTGATAAACTCAACCAGTAATTTACTATCTGTAAATACTTCCAATTTTGTTTTATTAAATCCTTTCTTAACGTCTTCAATCGAAACTTGGGGCAAGTTTTTGTGCTTTATAGTTTCCGGATTATAGTACACGATCGAAAGGTCTGGCTTATCAAAAGTATCTTCGTATTGGCTCAAAAAAGCCTTATTTAGGCTGCTAAAAGTGTGCAATTCCAAACAAGCAATAAGTCTGCTTTTGGGAAATTGAGTAGCCACAGCCTTGGTGGTTGCCAACAATTTAGAAGGTGCGTGGGCAAAATCTTTGTAAATTTTGGTGGTTTCATTCTCTGCCAAAAGCTCTAAACGGTTGGCTGCTCCGCTAAAACTTTGTATGGCATTGTAAAACCCATTTTCAGAAACTCCCAATTTCAAACATACTTCTTTGGCTGCTTGCACATTGTACATATTGTGTTCACCAAAGAATTTTATCGGAATCTTCTCATCATTAAAAGTGAGAAAAGTCTGCGAATCTTTACGTTTATTCTTATGCTCTACGTATTCGATCTTAAAAATATCTTCTCTTTTTATAGGTCTGATAATAGTACCAAGTGTTTTATCATCAGCATTATAAATCACAATGCCCGATTTTGGTGTTGCATTTATCAACAATTCAAATTGCTTTTTATAGACTTCAAAAGTTGGAAATACATTTATGTGATCCCAAGCAATGCCACTTATCACCGTCATGTGGTGTTGGTATTGCAAAAATTTTGGCACTTTGGTGATAGCAGATGCTAAATATTCATCGCCTTCAATTACAATGAAGGGAGCATTTGAAAGCTTTACCATTGTTTCAAAACCATCAACTTGGGCACCAACCAGATAATCGAAATCTTTATTATTAAATTTCAATACGTGCAATATCATCGATGTGATCGTGGTTTTGCCATGACTACCTGCCACCACCACCCTTTGCTTATTTTTCGATTGCTCGTAAACATATTCAGGGTAAGAATATATTTTCAATCCCAATTGCTGTGCTTTGAGCAATTCTGGGTTGTCGAGTTTGGCATGCATGCCCAATATTACGGCATCAAGATTGGCATGTATATTTTCTTCAGCATTCCAACCCATTTGGGCGGGCAATAATCCTTTATTTTGTAACCTACTTAAAGATGGCTCAAAAATCTCATCGTCAGATCCCGTGACGTAAAAGCCTTTCTCTTTCAAAGCCAATGCCAAATTATGCATGGCACTACCCCCAATGGCTATAAAATGAACTTTCTGCATATTTTTTGTTTGAATCCGTCTATTATCATTTCAAATAGAATTGGCAAAATTATCTAAATTACCGTTCATGCAAAAAAAGAAAATTAATTTACCAATGAATAGCTTAAATCTGCAGCCCAACGAACAAGCTGCATTATGTATTTGCTTGGTTGTTGCTCAAATTATCGCCTCCTATCGCATCATTTTGATTGGTTTTGCTTTTCCTCGATCTAGTTACTTTTGCTATTGTATTTTTAGAATCGTGGGTGATGAATTTTGAAAGTACGCGCTCAAAAGGCAAAATCAATATTGCCAGGAAAACTTGCACCAAAAAACTCAACACTGGCGAATCTGCAAATTTCAAATACGACTCAAAAACAGTATTTATAAATTCAATAAGCATTACGATTGTTAGAAAAGTAAGCCCCTTGCTTATCCATTCATTCTTTTGATGGGTTACATGATTGAGCCAAATAGACAGTACCAATAAGCTGCCGAAAAACAATAACTCTGCCAAGTAAAACCACCATTCTTTCCAATATGGCGGCTTAACTCTAAAATTAAGGGGTGTGCTTTCTCTCAACTGATTCATCGAATTTCGCGTTCTTACAATCAATTCATAGTTGCCACTTGGTAAGTAGCTAAAATTTATTTTGTTGTCAGCAGTCCATTCCGACCAATTTTCATTCAATCCATTCAATTTGTATTGGTATTGGAGCGATTGGTTGTCGATATATTCAGGGTTTACAAATGAAAAACTCACATTGCCAGACTCCTCATTCAATTCTATCTGTCTGATATCGAGCGGCTTACCTTTTTTATCATTCAGACTTCGTAAAAAAATATTTTGGGCAAATTTAGCTTTTGCTGTGTCGCTAATATCAAATTGAAACAAATTGTTGGTCTTTGTCGAAATCCAAATATGCTTTTTGTCTTCATCTAAATAAATCTGCGAAATATCCTTTATCAAACTCAAATACACAAAATTAGGATTGACTTTGTTGTTGTTAGAAATCAATTTCCATTCATTTGACAATTGATACCAAAGATTATTTGCTTCTGAATGAATGATCTTGACAAACGAAGACGGAGAAGCATTAAAACTGGTGTCTACTACTAGTTGCTTTTTATTTTTATCATAGTAATAAGCAGATGAATTGAGCAAAATATGCATTTTTTTATCTTTCAGAATCAAATTAATATCCTCTGAAAAAGGATTTTCAATCAAAACAGTATCAACAGCATTCAATTCTCTATTCGAATATTTAAAAATAAAATTATCGAAACTTACCCAAATATTGCCATCATGATCCTCAGCAATGCTCGAAATTTTCTCTTTAAAATTCGACAACTGAAGTCGTTTTGTTAGCAGATTTCCGTTTACAGCAAAACTGATTATCATCTTCAAATCTGAAGCCGCAAACAAAGTCGACTTGTCAACGGATAAGCATAAATGGCTTACTGGTGCATCTGAAATCTTTTTCACAGTTGCCTTATCTATTTCATACAAGCCATTGTTGGTCGCCACTAGTAGTTTTTGATTCAACACCAACAACTGCCTTACCTTACCTTCAATACCTTTTATCTTTTGAAATGCGAAGTTTATGCTTTGCATTTCAAAATTCTCATTATTGCCGAGAGGTTTTACCGATAAATTTCCTGTTTTTACTGCTTTTTTTGCGATTTTAGCCTTAATGGGCTTCTTTACATCAGATTGCAATGGCTTATCAATAACAACGGGTTGCTGCTTTTGCCTTCTTCTGAAAATGCCCAAAAATCCTTTCTCCGTTTTGCTTTCTACCGGATTCTCATTGGAAACACCTTCTTTCTTTTGCTTTTTCTCTTTTTTTCTAAATGAAAAAATATTGCGAAATGACGAGATCAAGTCTGCTCCATCTCTAGATTTTCCCACTTTCTCATCTCTTTTTCTATTTTTATCAGAAAATCGCTTGCTCTTTTTCAACTCCTTTGCTAAAACTGCAAAATCTGTCACCTTTTCAAGCAGAAAAAGCCCTTCATTGGTGCCGACATACAATTTCGTTTTATAAGTTAATGATGATGTAATATTGCCCTCCAAGCCTGGATATACATTAAAGCTCCGAAAAGGGAGAAAATAATCTAAGCGAGAAAGCCCAAATTCATGTGCAATCCACAAACCAGATTGATTGTCTTTTCCGATGGCATAAACTTCATCGTCAGGCAATCCACTATAAAAATTCACAATAGAAACTTCAGTGCCATCGGTAGGATTTAGAAGCACCACCCCTCCTTTGCTGGTTGCGATTGCAAGTAAATTTGGGTTGAGTAATACTGCATCAAACGGCACTGAGTTCTTCAAATATTGAGTGTTCACAAAAGATAACTCACTGGTATACAATCCATTGAAGAAAAAAAGTTTCCCTTCGTTCGTACCAATCAAGGCTCTATTTTGGTCAGCATTTACAACAAATGAGATATTTGCCAACCCTGTAATATCAGTTTTCAACTTCAACAACTTTCCATTTTCAAATCTGAAAAATCCCTTTTGTTCATCAAAAGCAAATACATTTTCGCCAATTGTAAATAGTTGAGAAAATTCATATCCGGATGACACATCCCATTTGTTAGCTATTTTCTTATCAATTTTAGAGTACTGAATTAACATATCTTGCCCCAAAAAATAAACATCATTGCCGTTTGAAACTACTTTTGAAAAATACGATGGCTTGGATTTGGTGCTTAAAATAGAGGTGTAGGTCTCTATTCCGTTTCTATCTATGTTTATGTAGCCAGCATCATTAAGGCATCCAACGTAGTTTTCCTCTTCATCCTTATAGTTCGACAGTGCTAAAGCTGTGCTGGGGGTGTTGATCAGTAGCCAAAATTTACCATCAAATTTAAGAACGCCCTTGCTATTGGCAAATAGCATCTGCTGCTTTGCATCTTGAATGAGCGAAAAGTTTTCATTTGTAAGTTGCTCACTATCAGGAGTATAATGGGTTAGATAAAATTTTCCTTTCTGTGAAAAAATCGCTAAGGAAATAAAAATCGCAGGAATTAATACAAGTATTCTTTTCATACCAGTTGAAAATTTTTAAAATTATTTTAAATATAAGACTAAATTAATTCAGTAATTGGATTCCAAAAAATATTCTCAAAATCGACAATCTTATCCTTCTGTATTGCTATTCCTTCGGCCTCTAAAAGTTTTTGCATGGTTTGTAAGTTATCAAAATGATGTTTGCCGGTAAGCAAACCGTTTCTGTTTACGACCCTTTGAGCTGGCACATCAGGCATTTCGTGAGCAGCATTCATGGCATACCCTACCATTCTTGCACTTTTTTTTGCACCCAAATATGCAGCAATCGCTCCGTAACTAGTTACTCGTCCCTTTGGAATTAACCTTACTACTTGGTATACATTGTCAAAGAAATTTCCATTTTTTGAAGCCGCCATTGTATTCAAGATTAATGCAAAAGTAGTCCAATGCCAGTTTGAACCAAATACAGTCTTTCTGTCTGGTAATAGTTTTGATACAAAAAACCAAAATTATAACTCAAATCGGCATATTTAGATTCCAAAAAGGTATAATTAATCCGAATTCCAGATTCAAGTCTTGGAAAAATCGCGGTTTCTGTGTCATGAGAAAATCGAAAATCAAAAGTGCCACTTAACCTCGTACTCAACAAAATATCAGAAGAAAGACTGTGCTCAAAATAAAATGTATTGCTCAGTTTTTCAAACATAAAACCACTACCAACCCTCAAGTAAAATTCTCTTTTGGAAAAAAAATTAATCATCAATATTTGCCAATCTGTAGTTTCGTAATGTCCTACGCCAAACTGATACAAATTTGACACCCTTAACTCTGTAGATAACATACCCCAAGTAGCACGAATTTTCGGAATGCTCAATATACTTCTAGGAAAGTATTGATTGCCTACCGAATCATTGGAATATAAGAATGGAATAGCACCGATAGCAAATACCTCAAAAGAAACAATACGAGGATTTACAACTTTCGATTGCACTAAAAACTCTTGGTGCTTGATAAATGAATTAAGACTGCTCTCTACCCCTATTGTGTATCCACTGCAACAATTAAACATATCATTGCAGCCATCCAAATTTCCAGAAACAGATTCTTGGCTTTCGTTATCCGCTTCGTTAGCGTTAGAATTTGTACTTTTTGACGTAGAATATTGGTTGGAAGTACGTTGAGGTTGCGTGCTATTATTCTTGCTGGGTGCTGGCTCAATATACCGAGCAGGAGGTGGACTAGAACTGTTCGAGCCTCCCGAGTTATTGTTCGAAGGCGCAGAATAGCTTTTGTTAATAGTCCGATCATTTTGGTTGTCTTTCGCTCGGCTTTTTATATTATTTACCTGTGCAAAAACTTCATTGATCTGAAAGCAGCCACTGATGAAGCCGAAAAGATCAACACCTACAACAAAAAAACCAACGAAAAGCACAAACAACAGTATTCTAACCAAAAGTCCTGTGATTACAACGTAGAATAACGATATACGTGTTTAGATTCCAATTTTGATCCAACATCATCCAAAAATTGGTTACTATACGATATTAGCGAATCTTTATTGCCTTGCTACTCTTGAATTCAAGTAAAACGTCAAGCCAAATAATACAGACGCACATGTCAAATGCACAGGTTGCATAAAAGCAGGCAAAGCGAATCGATACATAAAAATACCACCACCGTACTCTATTAGTATACATGCAAGTATTGCCCATAGAACAAACCCTCGGATTTTCAATCTATTCATTTCAAAAAGCAGATAACCACTTGAAAATACAACTAAATAAGCCATTACAATATGTGCACTGAACATATTTCCCAAATTCTGCACCAACACCGATCTAGCAATATTATTATTCACTTGATTATCAACCACTTGCCTTACCTGAGTACCTATCAATATCTGAATTAATACAGCCGCACAGGCAATATATGAAGCAACTTTAATCTTACGATTGAATATCTCTTTGCTTCTGCTACCAACCATACCATTCTTTTGGATAGCCAATGCCTTGATCAACAGAGCCACAATAAGCAAAGCAAACAACATGTGAACCGAAATAACAATAGGTTTCAAATTTGAATCAACTACTTTGGCACCAATCCACCCTTCAAATCCAACCAAGATGAAGGCGACAAATGAACAATATACAATCAATCTATTCGATTTCCAATAACCTGCGGAAGCAATCAGAGTAATAAAGATTGAAAAACCAACAAGTACACCCAATAGCCGATTTACATATTCTGTCCAAGTTTTGTAAACATTAAACTCTACTGAAATATGTCCACCTTTAGAGTACAATTCAACAAAATTAGATGGCAGTTCAGCAATTTTTGTAGGTGGAATCCATCGCCCAAAACACTTAGGCCAGTCGGGGCAACCCATCCCAGAACCAGTACATCGCACTATGCCACCAGCCAATATCAATAGATATACATTAGCAACGGTTACCAAACTTGCTCTTCTGAATACGTTTCTAAGAAAAATCACTGTTCAAAATTTAGAATAATAAAATAATACTTAATAACAATTAGCACATCAGGTGCAAACCACAAACGAACCAACCAATGCTTTTCCCTTGCTGCTTTGAGACAAGAATGTTCAACAAAAAAGCCCACAAAAATTATCTATTTGTGGGCTTTGAAACTTGAGAATGCTATTTTAATGCTTTAAAACTAAATTAGGGTCATTTTCATGAGGCAAATTCGACTCTGGCGTTTCCGACAATGGAATATTTTGAGGAATAAAGTCTTCTACCGCTCCTGGCTTGCTGTAATCATACGGCCACCTGTGTACCTCAGGAATAGCACCAGGCCAATTTCCATGTCCTGGAATTACAGGTGTAGTCCACTCGAGCGTATTTGAAGACCAAGGATTTTCAGTGGCTCTTCGTCCTTTGAAAATGCTGTAGAAGAAATTGAAACCAAAGATAAACTGACCAGCAAAAGTTATAATTGCTGCAAAGCTAATAAACATATTCAAATCGCTAAATGTACTGAAGGCATCATAACTTGTAAAAGAATAATACCTTCTTGGAAATCCCGCTATCCCAATATAATGCATTGGAAAGAAAACGAGATATACACCTACGAATGTCAACCAGAAATGAATATAGCCCAACTTCTCATCAAGCATCCTTCCAAACATTTTTGGAAACCAATGATAAACCCCTGCCATAAAGCCAAAGAAAGAAGCACTACCCATTACCAAGTGAAAATGTGCCACTACATAATAAGTGTCATGCAATTGTATATCTAATGCAGAATTACCAAGAATGATACCTGTGAGACCCCCAGAAATAAATAATGAAACCAATCCAATGGAAAACAACATAGCGGGTGTAAACACAATATTACCTCTCCACATCGTTGCGATGTAATTAAATGCCTTCACTGCTGATGGAACTGCAATAATCAATGTCAGAAACATGAATACAGAACCCAAAAACGGATTCATACCTGTCACAAACATGTGATGTGCCCAAACGATGAAAGAAAGAAAAGCAATGCCTAAAATAGAACCAATCATTGCTCTGTATCCAAAAATGGGCTTGCGAGAATTTGTGGCGATAATTTCTGAGGTGATACCTAAGGCTGGAAGTAACACAATATACACCTCTGGGTGACCTAAAAACCAAAACAAATGTTGAAACAATAACGGACTGCCACCAACATTGTGCAGAGCCTCGCCCCCGATGTAGATTTCAGATAGATAAAAACTTGTTCCAAAACTCCTATCAAATATTAACAGTAGTGCCGCAGAAAATAATACAGGGAAGGACAGCACTCCAATGACAGCGGTGATGAAAAACGCCCAAATTGTCAGGGGAAGTCTCGTAAATGACATTCCCTTAGTGCGGAGATTTATGACAGTAGTTATATAATTAATGCTACCCAATAGCGATGAAACAATAAATATTGCCATACTGCAGAGCCACAAAGTCATACCTAATCCCGAACCCTTGATAGCCTGCGGAAGTGCACTCAACGGGGGGTAAATTACCCATCCTCCTGCAGCAGGTCCAGTTTCGATGAACAAAGAAATGAACATTAAAACGCTTGAGAGAAAGAAAAACCAATATGAAAGCATATTCAAAAATCCAGAAGCCATGTCGCGAGCTCCGATCTGCAGAGGAATCAAGAAATTACTAAAAGTGCCACTCAAACCTGCCGTGAGCACGAAAAAAACCATAATAGTTCCGTGCATCGTAACTAAAGCCAAATAAAACTCGGGATCAATCTTTCCGTTTTGAATCCATTGCCCTAAAATGGGTTTCAACCATTCTAAATTTGCCCCAGGAAAACCCAATTGCAACCGAAAAATAACTGAAAGTGAACCTCCCAGCACAGCCCAAATAAGTCCACTAATCAAAAATTGTTTTGCAATAGTCTTGTGATCCTCACTAAAAATATATTTTCTGACGAAACTTAATTCTTCGTGTTCTTCATGCTCAACGTGAGCATCAGCTACGTGTGAAATTGTTGCTGTTGACATAATTATAATTTTGTTAAATTTAAAAAGAAGACAATTTGTTAGGAGTATTGTTTGAAATATTAAGGGCCAAATCTTTCAATTTCGATGGAACGTTGACCAAATAATCAGGATTCTTCTTCAAGAATGCCTCTTGCTCGCCATACCACTTCTCAAAGTCCTCTGGCTCGTCAACCACCAACAAAAACTTCATTCCAAAATGCCCTTTGCCACATACTTCGGTGCAAGCCAATTCATATTTAAAGTTTGGATTGTTAGTGATACCTTTCATTTCATCAGTTGTGTAAATCGGAGTGAACCAAAAGCTTGTTGGCATTCCAGGTACAGCATCCATTTTTTGGCGAAAATGAGGAAGAAATACGGAATGCAGTACATCTCTTGCTCTAATCTTGAACAAAATAGGCTTGCCTTTCGGAATGTGAATTTCACGAGGTAAGAAATCATCAAAACTTGATTTATCAGAAAAATCTATACCAACCTCATTAGTAGCATCAATCATTCTAAAATCATAATGACCAAGATTCCCATCTCTACCAGGATATCTTACAATCCAGTTAAATTGCTTTCCTGTGATTTCCAAAACAATCGCATCTTTAGGTGCTGGCGAAGTAATATCTGTCCAAGCCCTCCAACCCAAAAAAACCAAACCAGTCAAAACTATGGCTGGAATAATTGTCCAGATTATTTCAAGTTTATGATTATCAGGGTAAAAATGCGCTTTCCTATTTGGATTGAACTGGTACTTATACGGAAAATAAAACAAAACAGAATTTGTAATCACAAAAGCTACCATAATAACACCCGTAATCAACCAAAATAATCTATCAGTAACAATACCATGTTCGGAAGCTGGCTTTGGAAGGAAAAACTCAGAAGCATAGCCAGAATAGAAATACACCATCACTAACCCAACTATAAAAAATATTGGAAACAATGCCGCATTTACCTTATTGCTTGTACTTGCTCTTTTTTCTGTCGAACCCTTCAAAATCGACACCAACGATTGCACCCTAAAAAGAAGGAAAAAAATCGCTAGAATTAAAACTACCGATACTACTACTACTGTACTGTTCATCTCAATATTATATTTTAGAAGGTCAAATGATGTAAAAAGCCGTCAAGGTTTGTTAGATCAAAATGATGACTTTGTCTTTAATGTTTAAATAAAATGTATGCAAAAATGTTTTTATATATTGTGATTTAAAGCCTCCTCGAGCATTGGATGTTTGGCAGGTATTAGTTTCGCTTTTGTCAGAGCATTGGTAATTACCAAAACAAATACAGATCCAAAAACCAGAAGGGCGCCTAATTCAATGAACCCAAACCCACTAGTTCCCTTTGTTACCCCTGGCATAATCATTTGATAAAAATCAAACCAGTGCCCTAAAATTACCGCCACTACAGCCACTTTTAACATTCCAAATTTTCGCTTCGAATCTCTTGTCATCAGAACCAAAAATGGAAAAGCAAAATTAATGATTAAGTTAAAAAAGAACATCCAAGTATACTTTCCATCAAATCCTCTCATTCTTTCAATAAAGTATACAGTTTCCTCAGGAAGGTTTGCATAAAAAATCAACATAAATTGAGAAAAATAAACGTAAGTCCAAAATATGCTAAATGCAAAAACAAATTTTCCTAGATCATGAAAATGGTTGTCGTTCATTGCCTTCAGATAGCCGTTCTCTTTCAACAAAATACAGACCAAGGTAATGGTTGCTAAGGCTGTCACCCACCAGCTTGCAAACACATACCAACCAAACATGGTACTAAACCAATGAGTATCGATAGACATAATCCAATCCCAAGCAACCATCGAAGATGAAACTGCAAATATTATCACAAAGACTGCTGCTACATATCCACTCTTATTATACCATTTATCTGTTCCCTCGATATCTTCTGTAAGCGAAAATTTGCGTATTCTCGTCCAACAAAAATACCACAGGCCTATAAAAAGTATCATCCTAACCAAGAAAAAAGGAAGATTCAAATAACCTGCTTTGCCTGCTATTATTTTATCATACTCAGGGCTGTTCATATCGTATAAATCACTGTGAGTCCAATGAAATATATCATGTTGTCCTAATAAAAAAACAATCAACAATGCCGCACCACCGTAAGGAATAAATGCACCAAACGACTCTGGAATTCTCTTAATGATGGAAGACCAACCGGCCCAAGCCAAATATTGTACACAAACAAAAAAAAGACCCATTACAGCCAATCCTGTAAAAAAAACGCTATTATGCCAAAGAACAGCGTAAACCCTCGCAGTCCAAGATGGTGCATGGTGAGAAGTGTGAGCAATTGAAGGCTCAGTAGCAAGGTGTGAATCTTGCTTAGCTACTTCATGTTCGTGGTGAGAAACGTCAGAAACATGCGCATTGGTAGACTCATGGACTGCCGCCTCTGCATGAGAAGCTTCATGACTATGCTCTGCACCAATACCTAAAAAGGACAAAATTACTCCCAACGCAAATAAAGCAATTCCAAGACCTAGGGCAATAAAAAGATTACGCCTGAAGTTAGGAGCTAAAACCAATTGTTCATCAACAGATACGATAACCGCGTGTGCCATATTATATTAACTAAATTTATCGAATAATAATTATTCTTGATTCTGGAGCGTCTGAACGTAAGACACAATTTTCCACCTATCTTCTACAGAGATTTGAGACGCATGCGACCACATTCTGTTTCTGCCAAAAGTAATCGTGTGAAAAATATGACCTTCAGTGTCTAATTTTACCCTGCCTTTGCTGTAAGACGGCACGCCTTTATAAACTTTGCCGACCGCTCCATCTCCTTGACCTGTCTCACCATGACAGTGTTGGCAAAATCTTTCATACAGCACTTTGCCTTGCGCAAGTAACACCGTTGAATCAACCGTAAGTACACCTTCCTTTCTGTAAATACTTTTAACATACTTACCCGATATTTCAAAACTGTCTTTATTTACGTGATAAGCGACCACCGTTGCTGGTGTAGTTTCTCCAAAATTAGAAGTGTATTTGCTCACTTTAATAGTCCCAGCAACAGGCTTTCTCATATTCATCCCATAAGGATTGTTGGGATTAGAATTGTATTCGGTATTGTTTTTATCAGTAACTTGACTCAAGGGCTCATAAGCCCTTGAATGATACATTTCAGGAGCATATTCAACTCCAGTATTGTTCGGGTCTTTTTTACAAGAAACCAAGCCAATAATAAAAAGAGAGGAAAAGATAAGTGAAGCTATTTTCATTATTTTATATACAATTTTAAAAACATCAAATGGTTTAATGACAAAAATTAAAACTCTTTGCTATTAATTTCAGAAGCACCACTTACCGACAGTAATTGAGACAACTCCTCTTTTGATTTGCTATTTTTCCCCAAATCGATCGCCAAAATAAATTTGTCATCAGTGACTCTTTCATCGAAAATAACAGGCTTGCTCCAAGGAAACAAATTGCTTGCGGTTAAGAATGTACCTACCATCCCAAAGGCAGAAAATAAAACAGTAAGTTCAAAGGTGATAGGAATAAAATGTGGTAGTGGAATATTATGTTTTCCACCAATATTCATTGGCCAATCAAAACCTAACATCCAAATCATCATTGTAAGGGCACAAGTAGTACCTGTAATGCCAAACAAAAATGCTGCCTTTGGTAATCTTGATCTTCTGTAACCAAGTACATCGTCAATCCCGTGAATTGGATATGGAGAAAAAACTTCATGAATTTTCACTCCCGCACCACGTACCTTTTCAATTGCATGCATAACTGCATCTTCATGCTCAAAAACGCCAACTATAAAACTCTTACTATTAGACATGTGCTTTTTCTGTTGATTTAGAATATGCTTTTTCTTGATGCTTTTGAGAAGAGTTTAATATAGCTTTCACCTCGGCCATATTTACCACTGGCAAAAACTTAGCAAACAAGAAAAACAAAGTGAAGAATAAACCAAATGAGAATATGTAATAGCCAACTTCAACAGAAGTGGGTGCATACATCGCCCAACTTGAAGGAATATAATCTCTATGTAGTGAAGTAACTATAATTACGAAACGTTCAAACCACATGCCAATATTTACTATTATTGAAATCACAAATGTGGCTGCTATATTTCTTCTTAATTTTGGAATCCACAATAATTGTGGAGAAATAACATTACACGTCATCATCGACCAATAAGCCCACCAATATGGGCCAGTAGCTCTGTTAATGAATGCGTAGGATTCATATTCAACACCGGAATACCAAGCAATAAAGAATTCTGTAATATAAGCCACACCCACAATGGAACCAGTTAAAATGATGATTTTGTTCATCGTCTCAATGTGCTCTAGTGTGATGTAATCTTCCAACTTGTAGACCACCCTGGTAACCAACATTAAAGTAAGTACCATTGCAAAGCCTGAGAAAATAGCTCCCGCAACGAAATATGGGGGAAAAATAGTAGTATGCCAACCTGGCACAAGGGATGTCGCAAAATCCATACTCACGATTGTGTGCACTGAAAGTACAAGTGGCGTTGACAAACCGGCCAAAATCAAACAAACTGCTTCGTAGCGAGACCAATCTTTTGCCCCCCCAGTCCAGCCAAATGACAATGTGCCATATATGATCTTGGAAATCTTGTTGGTCGCTCGATCTCTAATTGTTGCTAAATCGGGAATCATTCCCAAATACCAAAACACCAAAGACACAGATAAATAGGTGCTTATTGCAAAGACATCCCAAACTAGCGGGGAGTTGAAATTGACCCAAAGTGAACCAAAAGCATTTGGCAATGGCAGTGGCCAATAAGCCAACCAAGGACGCCCCATGTGCCCAAAAATAAAACTTGCCGCACACAAGACGGCAAAAATAGTCATAGCTTCTGCAGCTCTATTTATTGAAGTTCTCCATTTTTGACGAAATAGTAACAAAATGGCCGATATGAGTGTGCCTGCATGACCTATACCCACCCACCAAACAAAATTGGTAATGTCCCAAGCCCAACCTACTGTCTTGTTCAAGCCCCACATACCTACGCCAAACCAAAAAGTTTTATATAAGTTATATAAACCATAGCTTAACAAAAGCAGAGAGAAAGCAAAAGCAATCAACCATCTTTTATTTGGAGCAGACTCAACATGACGCGAAACATCCTCTGTAACATCATGAAGCGTTTTACCACCTTTTACCAAATCTGGCCTTACGTGAGAAGAAATATGCATAAATTAATGAATGTTAATATTTTATATATCTACTTACTATGTATTCCTAATTTTTGTTAGATACGAAACAGACGGTTTCACATTTAACTCCTCCAACAAATGATAAGCCCTTTCTTTATTCTCCTCGTTCAATAACTTAGAGATTCTACTTTCTGGATCGTTCATATCGCCAAAAACTAGCGCATTTGAAGGGCAAGACTGAGAACAGGCTGTTTCTATTTCGCCATCAATTGGTCTACGATTTTCAATTTTGGCAGCTAATTTGCCAGACTGTATCCTTTGGACGCACATTGAGCATTTTTCAATCACACCTCTTGCACGAACAGTTACATCCGGATTTAAGACCATTCTACCCAAATCTGACAGAGAAGGATTAATATCTTGGAAATCCGTGTTATAGTAATAACTGAACCAGTTAAACCTACGGACTTTGTATGGGCAGTTATTGGCACAATAACGCGTACCCACACAACGATTATAAGTCATCTGATTTAACCCTTCTGTACTATGCGTAGTTGCCAAAACAGGGCACACCGACTCACAAGGGGCATTGTTGCAATGCTGACACATAACAGGTTGAAAAACAACCTGCGGATTTTCGCCTGGTACTTCTCTTTCTCCATCCAATAATCCAGCAATACTCTTATCTTCTTGATTTAGTGCATCGGAAGAATAGTACCGATCGATACGAATCCAGTGCATTTCTCTCCTATTCAATACCTCCTTACGACCAACCACAGGAATATTATTTTCAGCCTGACAACTAATAACACAAGCGCCACAGCCAGTGCAAGAGTTCAAATCAATCGCTAAACCCCAAAAGTGGTTGTTGTATGTGTGGGTTTTTAACCCTTTAGTATTCCAAATAGATATATCTTCTGGTTTGGTAGGTCCCTCAGCCGTATTAATCATTGGCTCGTATCTACCTGCTTTGGGATTTTTCAAATATTCACTCAAAACAGACTCTTGAACAATAGGACGAGCCATCATTGTTTGGTGTGTTTGTGTTTGAGCTATCTCTCTTTTTTCTCCTGTTTTGGCTAAAGCTGCAACAACACCAGAAAACAATACATTGCCGTTGATTGACTCTAGCAATGGATAAGCATTTTGACCGACATTGAGACCCGCTTTACCCGTAATTTGCCTTCCATAACCGATAGCAATGGAAACAGTATTGTAGGCTTGCCCAGGTTGTATTAAAATAGGCAGGGAAATAGATTTGCCTGACTTAGTATCAAGCTTCACCATATCGCCTTGTTCAAGACCCTTTTCGCTAGCAAATTTTTGCGAAATAGCAATATAATTATCCCAACAAGCTTTCGAAACTGGTTCTGGGAATTCTTGAATCCACGGATTATTGGCTTGAGAACCAGTACCCATTCCTACTTTTTCGTAGATGGAATATTCAATTTCTGTGGAATTTGCCTTGTAAGTATTTGCAATGGCAGATGAAACTGAACTAATATCAAAATTGAAATTGGCTACATCGGCAGAAGTTGTTTCAAAAACACCATTGTGCAAAGCATTATCCCAAAACTCTTGAAAGGTAGCATATTTTGTTTGCATTGAAAATGTAGCAGATTTCCAAGTAGATTGTACATAAGAATATGCATCTGCACTATTTCCAGACCAAGACAACAACGACTCGATCGCCTGTCTGGTTTTGAATAATGGCGAAATAGCCGGCTGACCCAAACTATAACAACCTTTTTTAGGATTTGCATCTGTCCAGCTTTCTAAAAAATGATTGTCGGCTGCAATAAAACCAGCTAGTGCCGAAGTTTCATCTGGTCTATCCGAAGTAGAAATTATCAATTCAACTTTCGACAATGCGGCTTTTAGCACTGCACCTTGCGAGTGGTTGTAGACAGGATTAGAATTTAAAAAAACTACAGCTCCAACTTTACCTGATTGCACTTCTTGGATAAAAACATTAAACTCCGCATCATTTCCTTTCTTGTAATAAGTAGGGATACTGGCATTTACAGTAGAGCCGTAGTTACCAAGTAAATTATTGATTGCATTTACAATCAATTGCACATTGGTATCATTCGAGTTGCTGACAACGAGAGAATTTCCTTTGTTAGAAAACAGGTCATCAGCTGCTTTTTGTAGGTATTTAGTTTCTTTTACTTCACCAACGCTCAACTTTGAAGCACCAAATTTTGTAGCTAACAAATTGTAAAGATTTGCGACAACTAAACCTTCTTGTGAAGGTTTCAACGCAGTTCGGAAATCTGCATTAGCACCTGTAAGCGACATGGTAGTCTCAAATTGATAATGACGAGACATTGTTTTCTTCGACTTACCAATTCTTCTGCCTTGCGAATATTGTTTGTTAAACTCCACTGGAGACAACCAAGTTCCTAAAAAGTCTGCTCCAAAACTCACAATGACGTTTGCTTTGCTAAAATTGTATGAAGGGATTAATTTAGAACCAAAAGATTTTTCGTTGGCCGCTAATATTGCCGATCCAGAGTTTGCATCGTACGTTACTAGTGATGTAGTTGGATACTTAAGTGTGAAATCTGAAATTGCTCTATTTAGGGAAGGACTTAGTATAGTGTTAGATACAATTTTAATGGCTTTACCACTTGCAGCAACCTTATTTAGTTGGGAAATTACCTGCGTATCGAGTTCATCCCAAGCTACATTTTTATCGCCAACTTTGGGACCTCTAAATCTTTCTTTGTCATACAATGATAGAACCGAAGCAGCAACTCTAGGGCTTATTCCTCCTTGTGAAATAGAAGAATTTTTATTTCCTTCAATTTTGATGGGTCGACCTTCGCGCGTTTTAACTACAATACTGCAATAGTCTCCACCATCTACATAAGTAGAAGAATACCAATTCGGCAATGTAGGATCTATTTCTTCGGGTTTGTTCAAATACGGAATAGCTTTTCTAACTGGTGTTTCGCAAGCAGCCAAAGTGGCAGCAGCTAAACTAAAGCCCATTAATTTCAGAAAATCTCTTCTATAAGTTCCTGACTCATCGCTTGATGGATTTTCAGAAAACTCGTTTTTTGCTTTATTAACAAACTCAGGTGATTGCTCTAATTCTTCAATTCCCCTCCAATAAGTTTTGTTATTTTCCTGCATATAAAGTGTCTGCGTTCAGTATTGTAAGCCTAATAAATTTGAATAATTTTTAATAATGGCATTTTGAGCACTCTAAGCCACCAATGTCTTTCACTTTCATTGGCTCTTTTGAGCTGCTGACATGTTCTGCCATTAGTTTATCATAATAGTGATTGTCTTTGCCATTCACAGATGTTTCTCTATGGCAAGTAATACACCAGCCCATCGTAAGCGGTGAATACTGCTGAACCACTTCCATTGTTTCAATAGGTCCATGACATTGTTGACACTGTATGCCACCAACTTGAGTGTGTTGCGAGTGATTAAAATAGGCTAAATCTGGAAGGTTGTGAACTCTTACCCACTCGACAGGACGACCTGTTTCGATAGCTTTGTACAATTTTTGTATTTCAGGAGATTCTTGTTTGATGGCGTTGTGGCAATTCATACAAATATTGGTAGAAGGAATGTTTGCAGATTTAGCTTTATAAGCCCCAGTGTGACAATATTGACAACCAATTTTGTATTCGCCAGCATGCAATTTGTGAGAAAAAGCGATTGGCTGTGTTGGTGCATAGCCTTGCGTAATACCCACACCTACCAATCCATCGATACACGCTTTACCTGCAACGAGAACAAAAACGATGGCAATTCCTGTTTTGAATGCCTTACTATTATATATAGCTGAAAGATTAAATTTTAAATTAACTTGTTCGGCATCAATATCGGAAAGATCACCTTTGTTGTCAAGGTATTTTGTGACAATCGATATCACCAAAATCAATATGACAAGGATAAGAACTAATATAATTAAAAAAACTGCTAAAATGTAGTTAAGAGTTGTAGTGTCTTGTGAGGCAGGAGCAGCAGCGGGTGTTGATCCATCAGTGCTTGCGGCTGCAGCCACCGGAGCAGCCACTACTTTTTCACTTTCAGATTTTATGTAGGCTACTATGGAGACAATTTCAGCATCTTTGAAATCGAAGCTTTGCATTTGGGTTTTGCCAAACTTGTTGTAAATCTCATTTGCGTAAGCATCACCACTATTAATAAGGACACTAGAATTGCGTATCCATTTTATGAGCCAAGGCATTGGACGTCTAGCATGAACCCCTTCTAAACCTGGACCGATTACTACTTCATCGCTGAGGGCATGGCATTGGGTGCAATTATTTTCAAATAATGCCTTTCCAGCACTGATTACCGCATCATCGGTAGGAACTGCTTGCGCAGAAACCGTGTTGTAGGCAAATACAAATGAGAGTAGTATTAGGGTTAAATACGATTTTTGTAGAAACTTGCCCGAAGGCCTGTAATTCATTGACATAAACAGCTTGTTCGTTTTTGACATGTGCAAAAGTAATACGGGCTACGAATAATTCAAATAGGTTTGAGTTTGATTTTTAGAGATCCTGGTTGTTTTTGTCACTGAAACCGGGTTTTGTATCATTTAATCAGTCATTTAACTTCATTTTGCACATTTTTAAGCTTCAATTTAGAATAGTTATAAATTAAATTTCGTTTTTTCTACCTCAATTATCCCCAAAAATGAAAAAAATAACAGAATCGGTGGGTGTAATTCGTCTGCATTTTCTGATATCGTCAAAAAACAAAAAATGAAAAGAAAAAGTCGATGTTTTTTTTGGCAAATAGCAAGATTGAAAAATTGATCATTTACATTTGAGATGAGTCTTTCATTTCATCGTATGCGGTGAAAAGTAAGCGGAAAATAAAATTACAACTAATAAAATGATTCGTTTTTTAGTTACGTAATTTTATTTTTGGTATTTATTGTAGTATTTAGTAATTGACCGCAATCTATAATTATATTTGGTATGATTAAAAATGTGTGTTGCTGTTTGAAAGAGCCCATTATTTCAAAAAAAGCAATTTTTCTTGCGATGTTTTACGTGATGAGCAGTGTCGTGAATTTGGGTTTGGCACAGGCAAATAAAACAACGAAAGCTGCCCCAAATGCAATAGGGACAGCTGGAAACGAAACGAGCGTTGCAAATATTACTTACATGTGGACGATTGGCGAAGTAATTGTTTTTACCGGGACCGACCCTACTGGTTTTGCAACCCAAGGTTTTCATCAACCGATGATCTGCAAGGCATTTCCTACCATCGTAGCATTAAACCAAACTTCATGCTCATTGCCCTATTCTTTAAGTGTTGTAAATGGCTTTGATAAATACCTGTGGAAAATCGGAAAAAGCACGATTGCAAATGCTGCAGGTTCGAATTACAACCCTGTTTCAAATGGCAATTACTCAGTGACAATAATGGATAGTACTGGTTGTTCACTAAGCTCTTCTTCCATTTCTGTCGATATGAGTGGCAAAAATATTATTCCTACAATATCGGTGTATGGCACCGCTACAAAGGACACTCTTTTGGAATCGAGTGAGGCCTTTTCGTATCAATGGTATGTAATTACAAATTCGGATGGAGTACAAAGGGCAATAGTAGGGGAAACAAATAAATATTATGTGCCATTATACAACGGAACGTACTTTGTAAAAATTAATACCGAAGAATATTGCGTAGCTTACTCGTCTTTCTATGTAGTGAATAATGCTGGGTTTGAGCAAATAAATAAGTATGATTTTAACAAATCAGATTCAACTATTTCTATTTCGACTTTCAAGAAGAAATTGGCTCGTAATCTTAGTATTTTCCCAATTCCTAGCAAAGATAAAGTAAATATCGAATACCAATCGCCAGAGAATAACTTGGTGACTTTCAATTTTTATGATGTAAAGGGTACATTGGTAGATTCGAAACAGATGGCCAGCAAAGATGGGAAATTGAACATGGTTTATGAAAATGCCAGCCTACCTACTGGCAAATATTTGTTGCGGGTAGAAGATGGCAATGCCAAAATTGATAAAAGTTTAATATTTGAATAATTAAGATCTTGAAACAAGCTTTTTACCTTTCTGTCGTTTCGTTTTTATTTGTTTTTGCTGTACAGTCGTGCAAGAACGAAGGTGATGAATTTACCAAAGACCCGATTATTAATTTTAATGTCGTAGATGATAGTAGTAAAATAGTGTCTGGTGCAAGAATATCTGTCTATGAAAATGAAGTAGATTTTTCAAATGCCGTTGCCACAAAAAACTATTCAGTAAATCAAATAACTACGACCCTAAGTGATAATAATGGAAATGCAAGTTTAATATTAGAACCTGGTAAAGAGTATTATATCTTAATTTCATACTACAATAATGACAGATTTCTGAATTTAAGCAATATTTCTACAGGAGGATATTTTGATGCCCGCGATTTGACGCAAGGCCAAACTTTGTCTTTGACGGTAATTATAATACCAGATGATGGAAATATTATTTTTTACACTACCAACACGAATAAAATTCCGATAGCTATTAGCCTAACAGAAACTGCCAATACGAATGCTGAACTGTACACCTTATCAGGTATCTATGGCATTGGCAATACGCCTTCGCCCCAAAATGCCAATACCGTGTCTGTTTATAAAGCACCTGGTACTTATCGATATTATGCCAAAAGCCAAGATGGCTGTGTGTGGTCTGACACCGTATTTGTGAACAAAGGAACTATACGATTGGTGAATCTGAGTAAATGCGAAAGTGGCACTTTATCATTTTACACAACTTCAATAAATGACACGTTGCTACCAATTTCTATCAAGCTAAATGCGATTGATTCGATCGGTAATATCGTTTTATCTAGAGCTCCTTTTTCATGTGCTGAAGTGAATACAAATGCTTTGACAGTGACAAAGTATAAAGGCCTATATTCCTATTTTGCGAAATCAAGATCGGGTAGATGTGTTTGGACAGGCAGTATATTTCTTGCCTCAGATGACTGCGTGATAGTGCCCATCGATATTTGTGATTAATAATATTGTAATTACATTTTAGCAACACATTACTAACACTTTGTGATACACTTCGTATATTTGGCATTGAGGTAAAAAACAAAGTATAACGTAAGATTTGCCAAGTATCTACTTTAAAATACCACTTTTATTGGTCTTTCTTTTACTCATTATTGAGAAGCGGGATTGTTATGCTCAAACAATAATTACCGAAAGAATCGAAAGAAAGCTTTCTTTGACGCCATATTTAGGCGTTGCCATGTTTCCATCGCAAGTAAATTTCAACAGCCTAGGTTTGCAAACAAATCTCTTTGGGGGCATAAACCCATCGCCAATTGTGGGCATTTCTGGCTGGTACAAATTCAAAAAAAGGGTGTATTACGGTGGAGATGCCAATTTTCTATTCACTTATGGCAATGTAAATCCTTTAAATGTAGTTGGGATAAGTGCTTTGGGGAAAATGTATTTGTTAAATAGCAAATATCGGATAAATCCGTTTGTGATCGCTGGAATAAATCTTTCATTTGTGACCATAAACAGAGATGCCCAAGTGATCGAAACTTTTCCGGACTCGGTTGGAAATTTCAAAGTGGTAAAAAATGAAGTAGGACTCAATAAACTTGATCTTAGTTTTGCTCCTTTGCTTGGCCCTATAGTGGGGGCAGGTGTGGAGGTGAAAATATCGCGAAAAACTTCGGCTTTCTTACAAGTATCTGTTCAAACAAGTTTTGGAAAAAGTCCGCTAATTCAATCTGCTTTTCCAGACAATGGCTCTGTGCTGCAGTATGCGACTTTGCGAGGAGGTATCAATATGAAATTATTCAAAAAGATGAAATTTGAAATTGACACTGGAATGGTGAAAATTGAAGATGCGATCGTACTTATAACCCCAGAAGAAATATTGGCCGAGCCACAGCAAATGTTGAGCAGAGAGGGCAATTTTGACGTAAATTTAAGAGAAGGTTTGCGGCATACACTTCAACTTAGTGTTGAAAACGGAGAAATAAATATTGAAATGGACAGCGATGGAGGTCCTTGCAAAACGTTGGCTGTGCTTTACGATCAATTTGGCATTAAAATAGCCACTGCTTCTGCCGATGCAAACGGTAATATTAATTTTACAAATTTAGAAAAAGGAATTTTTAATGTGCTATTTGAAGTGCAGCCACCCTGCCCTCAATCGACCAATGTAGCTTACCAAATTAATAGTCCTGGTACGCAGATATTATCACAAGGAAACGAAGAATATGTGCCAAAATCGGACAGTCTAGCCTATAATATTGAAGGTTTTGTAGATTTCAAAGATCCTTCTCAAACGAAAGAAGGTGTGCAAGTACTGTTGGTAAATCAAGATGATAAGATGGTGAAATCGAGATTTACTACCGCCAAGGAGGGACAATTTTCTTTTAAGAACTTGAAACCTGGCAACTATAAAGTAGTGTACGAAGTGGGTTCTGCCAAAGTGCAGTCGAAAATGGCTTACAATGTGAAAGACAACCAAAACCATCTGATAAAAGAGGAGAATATTCCATTTAACGATGTGTTAACTAAATCGAAAGAAGGCACAAGATTAATGACTGGGAAACTGGAGCTAAACGACCCAAGTGTGGCCGCTTACAAAGTAAATCTTGATTTGGTAGATAAATATAACCGTGTGGTAGACCATTCAATAGCGAACGAAGATGGTTCTTTTGAATTTATAGATCGAAAATCGGACAATAGCGATGTGATATTTGAAATTGGAGATAAAAAATTGCAACAAAAAATCGCTTTGGCAGAGGCGGCAGGAGTGCCATCGCCACTTGTAAGGTCGATAAATTACCAACCAAGAATGCAAGAGGCCCAAGCAAATGCTGCAATCAAAACTGATAAAGGGGTGTTAGATTTGAAACCTGCGGCAGTGGCCATTGGCGGTATGGAAATGTACAAACTGTATTCTAGAGAAGGCGAAGTATCGACTATTTTAGGGTTTGGCTACCAAGTTGGGGCATTTAGAAATATGGACAATGTATACACCTTGATGGATAAATTGAAGATGGATGGATTTGATGCTTACGTGCAAACGGTAATGTCTAATGATGTGGCCTCCAAATTTAAAGCATCTACAAACTATAAGCTGCATAGAATTATAGTGTACGGCACAGGGGACGATATTGTAGCAAACGAAATAAGAAGCAGATTGCAGCAACAAGGCTACCCAATAATAGTGAAAGAACAATTCAAGCCAGTAAACGTGTACAGCACCACTGGCTTGAAATAGGAGGTTATTTAAATCAAATTCACGATCTATATCGGCTTCTGGCTGTCTGCCTTGTATATTGTAGAACCATTAATAAAAGGCATAATACTGAAAAATAGTTGGTAAATAGCTCATAAGTATCTGAATATCAAACGGTTTCAGTAGTTTTATTGAAACCGTTTTCAATATAGTCCAATGATTAAAAAAAACATGTCCAACTT
>JBJXGB010000133.1:0-47450 GCA_046152935.1 Cytophagales bacterium | reverse complement strand
CCAATTTTTTCGTTATTGATAATGGCTTGCAATAGCGATTCGTCAAATTTTCCTTTTTTTACAGAATCAATTTGAGCCAAAATCAAGTTTTTTACCTCATCCAACGACTGTCCTTCCCTTGGATTGGCCATAATCATATTGATGCTATAATCTTTCATACTGTAAGGAAAAACCTGAGCACCTAATACTTTTTGTTTCTGAATTAAATTCAAATCCAGTACACCAGCTTTGCCATTGGAAAGCACTTTGCTGAACATTTCCATGGTGCGTACATCTTTAGAAGCGGCACCAGGAAAACGGTAGCAAATGGCCAAACTAGCAGGAGAAGGCCCTGTCACAGACTTGAAAATCGGTTTTTCAATCGGTTTTTCTTGGAAAGGATTATAAGCGGGAACTACTTTAGATTTTTTGCCTCCCCAATATTTATCTATCGTTTTGATCGTTTGGTCAGGATCAAAATCGCCACTGAGGCAAATGGCCATATTATTTGGTACATAATAAGTATAGAAATAATTTTTGATTGCCGTAATGGATGGATTCTTTAAGTGTTCTACAGTACCAATGGTAGTTTGCGATCCATAAGTATTGTTGGGAAACATGGCTTCGAAAGTGGCATCAAATATTTTATCGCCATCACTGTCAATTCTTGTATTTTTTTCTTCGTACACAGCTTCCAACTCTGTGTGAAATAATCTTGGGGTTAGTTCACCAAAACGCTCTGCTTCCAGCTTTGCCCAACGTTCTATTTCATTGGCAGGAATATCATTCATATACACCGTTTGTTCCACCCAGGTATAAGCATTGGTTCCTTTGGCACCAATAGCAGAAACTATCTTATCATATTCATTGGCAATGGCGTATTTTGCAGCTACACTTGATACACTATCGATCTGTGCATAGAGTTTTTCTCGTTTCTTTTCATCTTTTGTTTGGCCGTAGGTTTCGTAAAGCGCTTCTATTTTGGCCAATTGTTTGCTTTCATTTTGCCAATCGTAAGTGCCAATTTTTGAAGTTCCTTTGAAAACCATGTGTTCCAAATAATGAGCCAAGCCCGTAAGTGAAGTTGGGTCGTTTTTGCTTCCTGCTTTCACCGCAATATAAGTTTGAATGCGTGGTGCATCTTTATACACACTCAAATAGATTTTCAAACCGTTGGGCAAAGTATAAATACGGGTTTTAAGCGGGTCATTCGTTACTACAGAATACGTGTAGCCATTTTCAGTTACAGATTTGGTCAGAAAACTTTGGGCATTGACGTTGATAATTGCCAAAAGCGCAAAGCAAAGCATAGAAACAAGTTTTTTTAGTGAACACATATTTGACTTTTATTTAGATAAAGCAAGTAAACTAAAAAAAACGAGTTTTGATTGCCTATCTTGTTGTTTTGTCTATTTTAATTAACTTTAAAATATATTTCTTCTGAAAAAATGAATAAGACTAATGTAGATGATATGCTGCTTCAAATGATTGAACCTAAAGTAAGGGACATTCAAGAGAAATTTAGCCGTGGGGAAGGGTTGAGCACAGAAGATGTGAACACACTTTTGCTCAAATCGCAATACAACCATTTCAATCATTTGGATGAAAAACTGAATGAAATAACGGCAGATGTAGCGTCTTTGAAAGGCGAGTTTGGTGGATTGAAAGGCGAGTTTGGTGGATTGAAGGGCGAGTTTGGTGGATTGAAAGGTGAATTTAACGAATTAAAAGGGGAGTTTAAATTGCTCGAAACCAAAGTAGATGCTAGATTATCTAATTTTGAAGCCAATTTGAAAGCTTTTGAAAGCAATATTGAATTCAAAATCCAAAAAGCCATCAATGGCAATATGCGTTGGAGTATTGGATTGATAGCGTTGATTGTAACAGTGTTGAAATTGATAGATGTACTGGCTTCTAAAATGCCCAATCTCTTCTGAAATGATTTGAATTATCGTTATACCAATTCTTTAAATTTTCTTGGAATCGGGCTTTCAAATCGCAATTCTTCTTGTGTGTCTGGATGAATAAATGCCAATTTCCAGGCGTGAAGCGCCAATCTGCCAATGGCATTGTGCGTACCACCATATTTCTTGTCGCCAACCACAGGATGCCCTAAATCTTGCATGTGAACCCTGATTTGGTTTTTTCGGCCTGTTTCCAAAGCCAATTCCAACAAAGAATATTCAGAATTTGATTTTAAAGTTCGGTAATGGGTAATGGCCAATTTGCCACCATTTGGTTTCGGAGAAGAAAACACCAACAGAACTCCATTTTCTTTTAAGTAAGACTGTACTGTGCCTTCTTCTTTTTCAACAACGCCTTCAACCACAGCTACGTAGTTTCTTTCAGACACTATGTCGTCCCAATTTTCCTGCATCCACACTTTTACTTCCTCGCTTTTGGCAAATACCATTAGTCCAGAAGTATCTTTGTCTAGTCTGTGCACTATAAAAATCTTATTTTCGGCTCCTTCCGATTTTACAAAATCTCTTAATTGGCTGTAAGCGGTAATATCGCCACCTTTTTCGGTCGCCATCGTGAGCAACCCAGCATCTTTTTCGACCACGATCAAAAAATCATCTTCGTGCACGATGGTCAAACCTTTCAATTTGGGTTTGGGAATGGAAATTTCGTTGCTGATGGTAACTGTATTTCCTATTTGAAGTGGATGGTTGAATTTTGTAGCAATTTCATTATTTACCCTTACTTGAAAATGTGCCAAATGCGATTTGATAGCATTTCTGCTTTTGGTTGGCATTTGGGAGATCAAAAATTTCATTAATTCGTCTGGCTGAGATACAATAAAAAGTTTTTTGTCAGACTTATGTGGAGCGTAAGGCATTGATATTTTGTTTGAATTGTGTTGGGTTTAAGCCCAATGCAACCGAGGTCAGACTTTAAAAGTTAATTTATAAAGCTAAGGAAAGTGAATTAAAGTAATCTTTTTTTATATCTTTTCTCATTTCCCTTTGCCATTGTACCGGGTCTAAAATGCTCTTAAAAGGGTCCCTTAACCTGATTTAGGCCAATAACTCAGATGTTTTCTTCGTTTTACTATAGGTTCTCCATTTCTCATTATTTCTACATCTTCCAAAATTATTAGCGCATTTTTGGTATTGTTTTTTAATAAAAGTGGTTCATCCAAAATCACTTGACCATTTTCAATAGGAATATATTCTGAATTATACATATTTCTAAAATTATGACTACAAATTTATGCATTTTTTGCTATTAAATCTTCTTTGCAATCGTATTGATACGTAAAATAGGTTTGCCATCAAATATTGTAAAAACGAAATACCCGCAGGAACTTTGAAGCCATTTAATTTGTACGAATTTTAAATCTATACTTTACTACAACGTTATGTCGAAAAATATTTTAATTGTTGGAATGGGCCCTGGACTTAGTCTTGGTATTGCTGAAAAATTTGGAAAAGAAGGTTTTCAAATTGGTATGATAAGCCGAAGCGAAGCTAAATTGGCTGGTTTCAAAATGCATTTGCAAAGTTTAGGCGTAAATTCAGCTTTCGCTGTAGCTGATGTATCCGATACAAATCAACTGCTTAATGCGATTCGCAATATTAAAACCCAGATTGGAAAAATTGATATCCTTCAATACAATGCTGTCGATGCAAGAATGAAATTTTTGATGGATGAAACAGTAGAAGATTTGGCCAATGGCTTTAAAATAAGTGTTGGAAATGCTTATGCGGCTGCAAAAGAGCTATTACCAGATTTAAAAGAAGCCAAAGGGAGTATTTTGTTTACTGGAGGTGGCTCCGCCAATTTTCCAAATCCTGCCATGGCAAGTATTTCTTTAGGTAAAGCAGGAATCAAAAACCTAACATATCAATTGAGCCAAGTATTGAAGCCCATTGGAGTTTTTGTAGGTACTGTCACCATTGGTGGCTGGATTACGCCAGAAAGTGAAACGCATTCGCCTAAAATATTAGCAGAAAAATTTTGGGAGTTGAACGAAAAAAGAAGTCAAATTGAAATTGTATATTGATTGACAATTAGGCGTCTGGCCATCTAAAAGTGGTCAGACACCTAATTTGTAGTTAATAAGCCTTGCCTGTTTCGGCTAAACTTTTAAGATTTTTGAGTCCAGTTTCAAATTGCCCGCCCAACATTCCATCAAGCATTAAGCCAAAGTAGCGATCCATATATCCAAAACCGCCTTCATTGTGCCAAATCACTTTTGTCGAGCCTGTTGGAGTTGCTTCAAATTTCCAAGTATCTGACGCTTGCGATTGCATCGGCACCAAAAATACCAAACTCGACTTGATCGATTTGCCAGGCTCAAGAGCAAGAATAGTTAAACTGCCTTTGCCTACCTTTTTGCCATCCCAGCTCCATTTGCTGCCTACTGTTGCGGCTTCGCCTTCAATCGTTTGTTTTGAAGTTGGTTCCATTTGCGTCCAAGGGTTCCATTTTTTATAGGAATTAAAATCTGCTACTGCTAAAAAGACCAAATCTACTGGTTTGTCGATTTCAATACTTCTTTCTACCATATATTTATCGGGAAGGAGTGCAGGCACTATGGCTATTATTAATAAAAATACACCCAAACCAATGCCAATGTTTTTCAAGATTTTCATAAGAATTTAGAGATTAGTGAAACAAAAAAGTTAAACCTTCAGCGAACATACTTAATTGTTGTCGAAAGAAAAAGGAATTTGCTTAATTGACGTTCTGTTAGATCATTATTTTACCAACCGTATCAAAACCCTACTAAATCTTTCTAACATTAATTGAATACTTTGAAGTTGCAAATATACCTAGCCGTTCAAACTCAAACAGGCGTGGTTTGCAAACACACTATTGATTTTCTAAAATATTATTTTATTTTGCACCATGCAAATTACTGAATCTGAGCGAGTTCAAAATCCACTGTGGAAAAAATGGGGGCCGTATCTTTCCGAACGCCAATGGGGCACAGTGCGCGAAGATTATAGTGAATTTGGTGCGGCCTGGAATTTTTTGCCGCACGACCATGCTCGCTCTCGTGCCTATCGTTGGGGCGAAGATGGCATAGCAGGGATATGTGACGACAGCCAACGAATTTGCTTTGCTTTTGCCTTTTGGAACGGAAAAGATGCCATTTTGAAAGAGCGTATTTTTGGCCTCACTGGCGTGGAAGGCAATAGAAATGAAGATGTGAAAGAATATTACTTTTATGCCGATGCCACGCCTTCGGCTTCCTATTTAAAATATGAATATAAATACCCGCATCAGGCATTTCCTTACGCAAAGTTGGTGGAAGAAAACGGTAAAAGAGCGATTACTGATGCTGAATTTGAATTGGCTGATACCGATATTTTTAATAATAATGCTTATTTCAATTGCATAATTGAGTATGCTAAGGCCGAATCTGAAGATATTTTGATTAAAATCTCATTACAAAATAGAGCTGACAAAGCCCAAGAAATACATCTATTGCCTACCGCTTGGTTTAGGAATACTTGGTCTTGGGAGGGAAATGAAAACAAACCAACATTGCAGCAGGTAGAAGATTTTGTAGCTTTAGATCACCCTAAAGTAGGTGATTATCAATGGTTTGCCAATGAAAGTGTAACTTGGCTATTTACTGAAAATGAGACAAATGCTACCCGACTTTTTGGGCTTCCAAGCATTACCGCACATGTGAAAGATGCCTTTCATGAATATTTGATCGAAGGTCGTACACAGGCAGTAAATCCATTGAAAACGGGCACAAAAGCTGCTGGATACAAAAAAATCGCTGTACCAGCCGGACAAAGCATCGAGCTAAAGTTTAGATTAAGAAAGAAAACAGCAAATTTTGATTCAAAAACAGCTTTTGCAAATTTTGATATTGCGTTTGAAAAAGTAAAAAATGATGCAAATGTTTACTACGATACACTTCAAGCCGAAATTACAAATACTGAACACGCATTCGTGCAACGTCAGGCCTTGGCTGGTTTGGTTTGGGGCAAGCAATTTTACGAATTCAATGCCAAAAACTGGCTAAATGGCGATGCAAATCAATTTCCTCCACCAGAAATACGCAAAAAAGGGCGCAATGCCACATGGAAGCATTTAGATTGCCACGACATTATTTCAATGCCTGATAAATGGGAATATCCTTGGTTTGCCGCTTGGGATACTGCTTTTCATGCCATTCCATTTGCCCATATTGATAGCGAATTTGCCAAAAATCAGATCAAACTGTTTGTTTCTGATCGATATATGTCCCCACAAGGGCAAATACCAGCTTACGAATGGGCCTTTGGCGATGTGAATCCACCTGTTTGTGCTTATGGAGCTCTGAAAATATTTGAGATTGATAAAAAGCAAAGAGAAGATGAAGGCGATTTGGCTTTTTTGTCAGGAATTTACTCAGGTTTGTTTCGCAATTACCAATGGTGGCTTGCTACGCAAACAATAAATGGTGAAATGCTGTTCGGAGGTGGATTTATGGGGCTAGATAATGTAAGCCTATTTGATCGTGGCCGACCTTTAGCAAACAGTGCCAAATTAATTCAAGCCGATTCCGCAGCTTGGATGGCACTTTTTTCGCTCAATTTGATGCTGATGGCGTTGAAATTATCTCAAAAATATGCCCAGCACGAAGCAGATGCCTTGTATTTTGCTAAAAACTTCCTTTCGATTTCAAAAGCTATCAATCAATACCATTGGAATGATAAAGAGGGCGTGTATGGCGATTTTATATTGAATGCAGATGGTACTTTGGTGCCTTTGCCAATCAGAAGTATAGTAGGTTTGTCGCCCATTTTTGCGACAGAATTCCTTTCAAATATCGATTTAAGCAACAATCCATCATTTGTATCTTCGCTTCTTATCTTGGCTACGGATGAAGAAAATGACAGCTACATAAAAAAATCTGAGGATGGAAACTGGCTTTTTGCCACAGTGCCAGAAAAGAGATTGAAAAGGATGTACTATTCTTTGGCTGATGAAAGTCGCTATTTGTCGAAATTTGGCATTCGTTCGCTGTCGAAAGAGTATGAAGTATTCCCTTTTACAGCCATTGTCAATAAGCAAGATTATGCCATGAAATACAAACCTGCAGAGTCGGAGACAGCCGATTTTGGAGAAAATTCAAATTGGCGAGGGCCAATATGGTTTCCTGTTAATTATGTATTAATAGACGCATTTTACAAATTTGGTGCGTTTTATGGCGATAAACTAATGCTTCAATATCCACATTTTCCTATTGGTATTCAAAGTAATTTTACGCAAATAGCAAAAGGTATCTCTCAACGATTGATAAGCATTTTTGAAGCAAATGGTAAGCAACGACCTGTATATCAGCAACATAACACCTTGTTTAAAAAGCCAGATTTTAATGAAAATGTACTCTTTTACGAGTATTTTGATGGCGACACTGGCAAAGGCTGTGGTGCATCGCACCAAACTGGTTGGACTGCATTAGTGGCAGATTTAATTTTTCTTCATTATCAAAATTAATTTTTTTATTTTTATATTTGCACTGAACTCGTGTGCTTAAATATTAGCTCTTAGCTTTTATTTAAAAAGAGTTATCAATCAAACTAAACAACCTATACCAACGTGGAAACAAACTATATAGCCGCAGAACACCCTTTCGGTTATATCAAAGAAGGAAAAGTATACTTGGCCTCATTTTTAAATTTTCCAGATAGGGAAGTTGGCATTGTAAAAGATTCAGACCTAGCGGCTATCAAATATTTTGAAAATAGATTTAACACTTTTACCAAAAAAGTGGACGATTTGTTTGCCGCCATCGAGACAGCAGAAAATAAAGGTTCGTATCTGCAAAAACTCCTTCATCTCAAGCAACTTTGTGGTTCATTTGAAGCCATTGGCGATTTTGCAACTATTTTTCAAAAGTTAATTGATAAAGAAGTAGAACTTGACGAGTTGATTGTAAAAAATAGACTGAAAAATTTGGGTCTGAAACAAGCCCTTTTGCAAGAACTTGATTTGATTAAAGACAGCAGTGATTGGATAAATGTTGCCGAACAAATCAAAGAAATAAAGAAAAAGTGGATTAGGATTGGTGGCGTAGAAAAATCGGCTGAAGAAGAAGTAGAGGAATTATTGAAGGTAAGACTTGATACTTTTTTCAAACGCAGGCAAGAGTTTTACGAGGCTCGCAACCAAATGAACGAAGTAAAACTTCAAAAATACAATGTTCTGGCCCAAAAATCTGCAGAAGTTTGCAATTGGGGCGACATGCGAAAAGCTGGTGAAGAGTTTAGGAAAATCAAAGAAGATTGGCGTAAAGTTGGTTTAGTTCCTAAAAAAGACTTGGATCCAATTATGAAAATGTATAAAGATTCCTCAGCCATTCTTACTGCCCGTGTAAAAGAATATAAAAAAAATCGAGGACCGCGAACGCAGCCACCGCATATTGTGGCGATTTTATTGCCTTACAAAAAATTAATAGAACGCACAGAACAGATTTTGCTAGAGTTGCCTTATGGTGGCGATGACGAATCTCGGAAAATGTATGATGAATGGAAACAACTGGGCATTCAGCGTACTATTTCTGATTTTAGGGAGATGGACACCCAATTCAAAGTAAACGTAGCTCGCATTTTGGATATTTATTTTATGAATAAAATAGCCTACAAACGCACGCCAAATATCACAAGATTGCCATTGAAAGAGCAAATAAGGATTAAAATTGGCATAATGAAAGAATTGGTGCAGCGCGACAAAGACAATATCGAAAATTTTGAAAATAATTTTGCTGCTCAAAATGTAAATGCGGGCGGAAATTCGTTTGATAAAGTCTTTGGGTCAAAACTTAATTCACAAAAACGTAATTTGGATAGCAAACAAAGGCTTTTGACCGAACTCGAGGCTCAACACGAAGAAATCGGTTGATTGTCTACGGAAAAGCCAAATTTCAAGTGAAATTTTCATCAACATACATTAAAATTTAGGTATCAAGGTCGAGATTGGGCGTATTTTTATCTAATTTTAGCCTCGAAATCACATAAAAATTGAAATTATCTTTTATTGGGTCTGGTAATGTAGCTTGGCATTTAGCCCAAGCTTTTGAGAATACTAACCACCACTCAGTGCTAGAGGTATACAGCCGCAGCATTACCAATGCCAAAAAGCTATGTGGCAAGCTTTACAATGCGTTGCCAACCAATTCATTGAATCTTACAGAAAGTAAAGCCGAAATATTTTTTATTTGTGTGCCAGACGATGCCATCGAAACAGTCTGTGCAACACTGAAATTACCAAAAGACTGTATCGTTCTTCATACGGCCGGCTCAAAAGGGTTAGAGGCTTTGGAAGGCTTAATGAATGTAAAAATAGGTGTTTTTTATCCTTTGCAGACTTTTAGCAAAGCCAAAGCTGTCAACTTTGAAAATATTCCAATTTGTATTGAATTAGAAGATAAATTGCTAGAAAAATCAATTGAAAAATTGGCGTTTTCTATCTGCGAAAATGTAGCTTTTGTAAACTCGAATGATAGAAAAGTGTTGCATTTGGCAGCAGTTTTTGCCTGCAATTTTACCAATCATTTATTCTCCATCGCAAAAAATATTGTAGAAAGAGAAAATCTGGAATTCAAAATTTTGCAACCTTTGATCGAAGAAACCATTCAAAAAGCATTAGCAAATGGCCCTGAAAAATCTCAAACTGGCCCTGCTGCACGAAAAGACGACAAAACAATTCAAATGCACTTAAAAATGCTCGACAAATACACTGAAATCCAAACTATTTATCAAATAATGACAGAAAACATTCAAAACAAAAATTTTTTATCGAAATAAATGACAGCTTTTATTTTGTATTTTTTTTAATTGATCGAAAAACTATTTTTTTCAAAACAAATATTTGAACTATATTCCAACTCTATTGGAAATTAAATAAGCATCAAAATTGTATAAAATAGCATTCCTAATTTGTGCTTTGCTTTATTTGACAGATGTAAAAGCCCAATCCCGACCTAAAATTGGGCTCGCACTTAGTGGCGGTGGCGTGCGTGGTTTGGCACATATTGGCATTTTAAAAGCGATCGACAGAGCAGGCTTAAAAGTTGATTTCATAGCTGGCACCAGCATAGGTGCCGTAGTAGGTGGTTTATACGCGGCAGGCTACAGTGCCGATAGTATCGAAAAAATAGCTCTTTCTGAAGATTGGAACAAGCTCATAGGCAACCAATTGTCGCTCAAAAGCATCTCAATTGAAGAAAAAGCAGAATATAATAAATATATAAGTGAATTTGAAGTAAAAAAAGGAAAATTTCAATTACCAACTGGTTTGATCGAAGGCCAAGAATTGACTTTGGAACTCACAAGACTTTTTTTACCAGTTTATAAACAACGAGATTTTAAGAAATACTGCATTCCTTTTGTTTGTATGGCTACTAATATTGCCACTGGGATGCCTGTGATACTCGATTCTGGTAATATTGTCACCTCAATTAGGGCCAGCATGGCTATATCTTCAATTTTTACCCCTGTAGAGATTGAAAATAGATTGTTGGTGGATGGTGGCTTGGTTTATAATTTTCCAGTGGATATCGTAAAAAAAATGGGTGCCGATTTTGTGATTGGCGTAGATATTGGCGAGCCATTGAGGCAAAAATCTGAGATTAAATCGCTTATTGATGTCTTTATGCAAATAAATTCATTTGCAGATCTCGATAATTTTGAAAAGCAAAAGCACAAGACAAACTTATTGATCGAACCAAATCTAAACGGTATTTACGGAGCAGATTTTTCTAAAAGCGACACGATCATCAAAAAAGGGGTAGAAACAGGAGATGAGTATTATCCTATACTTAAAAATATAAAAGATTCGTTAGATAAACTATATCCAGCCCAAGTTTGGACACACCAATTGCCAACAGTAGATACCATTCATATTGAGAAAGTAGAAATAATTGGCAATGAAATAGTATCTAACAAGCTGATAATGTATCATTTACGAAATGTAAATAAGAAAACTGTAGCCATAGAAAAAATAAATGAAGCCATCAAAAATCTATACGGAACCAGGTATTTTAAACACATCAGATACGAAATCATCGCAACTGAAGATGAAAATATTTTGAAGTTGAATGTAGATGAGATTCCTGGTTCGTATGCAAAATTTGCGGTCAATTACCACTCGTTTTTAGGAGCGGCTTTGATTTTGAATGCTACTGTTAAACATAAAATTGGCCAAGGTTCTAAAATTATTATTTCAGCCAATATTGGAGAGGCTTTGCGTTGGAAATCGGAATTTTACAAATACATTGGCAAAAAGCACAAGCTATTTTTTCAAACGGGCGTCTATTTCAATAGATTAAATTTCCCAATTTACCAGTCAAATGGGTCTCTCACCAATATTTACAAGCAAAATTATTTCGCGGTCGATTGTAGGTTCAACAAGATATTGAGAAAAAATGCCTTGTTAGGAATAGGTATTAAAGGAGAAGATCATGTTATTAATCCCGAAGTGGGGCTCAATTTTTTGTTCAAAAGAGCCAATTATACCAACTTAAATATGTATGCAGTATTTGAATACAACAGTCTCGACAATCGCATTTTCCCAAAGCATGGCATTTCGTTTTCTACCGAGCTGAGTCGCGTAAGTTTGGCATCTTTTCGCAGCACAGAAGCAGTCGATTCACTGTATACGGTGCTTGATGTAGTCGATGCCAACACTTTCACCAAACCATTTCAGCAACTAAAAATATATACCAAAGCATATTCACCAATCTCAAAAAAGCTAACTTTGATATCTGGTGCTCAAATTGGACTTACAGCTGGTGTTACGAATATTACAGTATTTAACGATTTTGGCATTGGCGGCATTACCCCGCTTTACCGCAACAATATGGCTTTCGTGGGATTTTTTGACTACGAATATTTTCGACCAAATGCCATTATAATCAGCGAAGGTTTGCAATGGGAGGTAAAAAGAAATATATTTTTTACTGGGCAATTCAATGTCGGCAGCTTTCAAACAAAATTGGAAGATTACATAAATAAGGTAGAAACAAAAGATTACCTTATTTTTGGAGGCTCGATTAGCGTTGGTTTCAATACATTTCTAGGTCCGGTGCATATTACTGCCATGCGAGGAAGTAGTTTCGCACAAGATATTAGAATTTATTTGAACATTGGGCACAATTTTTGACGAATTTAATCTCTATCAGACACAAAAAATGAATAGATACCTTGTACAAGCGTCCATTTGGGGCATTTCTGGAGGTTTTGCTTGCTTTATTTGGTTTTTGGCGGTGTACTATTCGGGAGTGAATCCTTTTTATAGTGTTCCACAAAGCCTTGTCATTCTTTTGCAGGCAGCTGTTGTGTATTTTGGGATGATGGAATTTCGAGATAGACAAATATCAAAAGAGTTTTCATTTGGCGAAGGCTTATTATGCGGCTTGCTAATTACTTTATTTCTTACTGTAATTAGTTCTGTTGTTGTCTATGGATTTGTGCAATACTTTTATCCTGAAATGGTTGCAACGCATATTTTAGAACTCAAAAAATACCTAATCACCAATAAGCAATTATTGGTAAAAGAATCGAGTATCGAAGTTTTTGAAGGTAATCTTAGGAATGTGAACCAAGTAAGTGCATTTACTTTAGGAGTAGATGAATTTATCTGGAAAATGATACGAGGCATTATGTTGTCGATCTTGGCGGCACTGATTTTACGGAGAAAAGTTGCATAAGACAACGATATTTAAAAGTATGTTTTACAATTAATAGAAACCAAAGTTGAAGCTGCAAATATCTTTAGTAATTCCACTTTTAAATGAAGAAGAATCATTGCCCGAATTGTGCGAATGGGTTGTGAGCGTGATGGGGAAAAACAATTTTTCTTATGAAATAATATTGATAGATGACGGAAGTACCGATAATTCATGGGAGGTAATACGCTCATTATCAATGAAATACAATACTATTAAAGCTATTTCTTTCAACAGAAACTATGGTAAATCTGCCGCATTGAACGAAGGCTTTCGCTACGCGCAAGGCGAGGTAGTGATAACGATGGATGCCGACCTTCAAGACAGCCCAGATGAAATTCCAGATTTGTATAAGCTGATAAAAGTAGATGGGTTTGATCTAATTTCGGGCTGGAAAGCCAAAAGGTACGACCCCATTACCAAAACAATTCCTACCAAACTTTTCAATGCCGCCACCAGGTGGATGTCGGGCATTCAACTCCACGATTTTAACTGTGGTTTGAAAGCCTACAAACTAAAAGTGGTAAAAAATATCGAAGTTTATGGCGAAATGCACCGCTATATTCCCGTAATTGCAAAATGGAGCGGCTATACCAAGATTGGCGAAAAAATAGTGCAACACCAATCGAGAAAGTATGGCACTACTAAATTTGGCTGGGATCGGTTTTTGAATGGATTTTTGGACCTCTTATCTATCTCTTTTGTTTCCAAATTCAGAAGAAAACCCATGCACTTTTTTGGAAGTATGGGCATCATTTCTTTTCTAATTGGTATTTTCACCACACTTTGGGTGCTGTTTGAAAAACAATACAATATTTATAACGGCCTGAAAGTGAGAGATGTAACAGCGCAGCCACTATTTTTTTTGGCCTTGGTTGCATTGGTAATTGGCGTGCAGTTTTTTCTTGCTGGGTATATTGGCGAGATTATCAACGTGAGCACCAACCGCAAAGGACAAGAATATTTAATTTCTGAGAAAATTGGTTTGGAACTGCCGTAAGACGCAAGTACCAACCCACGGGCCAAAAAACCAACCAAAATCATCATTCATTCAATGCGAAAAGATTACATAAATCCCGATGCCGAAATTGCCCCAATCGAAAAAGACATCGAAAGGGCATTGCGTCCGTTGAGTTTTGATGATTTCACTGGGCAGGCCAAGATTTTAGAAAACCTAAAAGTATTTGTAGCTGCTGCCAAAGGCCGAAACGAGCCACTGGATCATGTGCTTTTGCATGGGCCACCTGGCTTGGGCAAAACTACACTTTCAAATATTATTGCCAACGAACTCAATGCAGAAATAAAAATTACCTCTGGGCCAGTACTAGAAAAGCCAAGTGATTTGGCTGGTTTACTTACCAATCTTGAGCCCAATTCAGTATTGTTCATTGATGAAATTCACCGACTGAACCCCGTGGTAGAAGAATATTTGTATTCTGCGATGGAAGATTTTCGCATAGATATTATGCTCGATTCAGGTCCAAATGCCCGCACTATACAAATTTCACTCAATCCTTTTACATTGATAGGAGCCACTACACGAGCAGGTTTGCTTACTTCGCCTTTGCGAGCTCGGTTTGGCATCAATTCGAGGTTAGAGTATTACACATCAGATTTGCTTACCACGATCGTAAAACGATCGGCATATTTGCTGAAAACGCCCATAAACGATGAAGCTGCCCATGAAATAGCACGTAGAAGCCGTGGTACTCCCCGTATTTCAAATAATTTGCTGCGAAGAACTCGCGATTTTGCCCAAATAAAAGGCAATGGCACGATTACGATCGATATTGCCCAAATTGCTCTCAAAGCATTAGATGTGGACGCTGACGGGTTAGATGAAATGGATAATCGAATATTGTTGGCCATTATAGAAAAATTCAAGGGTGGCCCCGTTGGGCTTACCACCATTTCGACAGCTGTAAGCGAAGAAGCTGAAACGATAGAGGAAGTTTATGAGCCATTTTTGATACAAGAAGGCTATTTGAAACGCACAGCACGGGGGAGAGAGGCAACTGAAAAGGCTTATAAACACTTACATAAAGTGCCACCAGGTGCTTTGGGGAGCGGGACTTTGTTTTGACTATCGTCATATAACTATCAAGCAGTTACCATCTAACTATTAATTTCAGTTCTGCTTTAAATACACCTTATTTATTAGTTTTACTTCTTAATTCTTAATTCTATGCTCAAAATCGCAATAATTGGATGTGGGAATATGGGGCTAACCTACGCCAAATCTTTCCTACAATACAATCTAGTTCAAAAAGACGATCTTTTACTGATTGAAAAAAATGCAGAATACAAAGATCGTTTGGTCTCGTTTGGTAATGTGGTAAATGTGATTGACGAACGTATCAAAAAATCCGATGCCGTTATTCTCGCTGTAAAACCGCAAGATTCTAAGGCAGTTTACCCCGAATTGAAACGTTTTTTAGAGCCTCACCAACTGATATTGAGCATAATGGCGGGCATTCCTATCTCGGTTTTGGAAGAAAATTTGGCGCACGATTCTATTGTAAGAGCCATGCCAAACACGCCAGCACAACTAGGAATGGGCATTACTGGCTTTACCGCTGGCAAAAACACCAAAATACAAGCCATTTTGAAAGCAGATAATTTGCTGAACGCTACTGGTAAAACTGTTTTCCTTGAAAATGAACAATTGCTAGATGCTGTCACTGCATTGAGTGGAAGTGGCCCTGCTTATTTTTATTATATTGTCGATGCTATGATACAGGCAGGTGTAAAAATGGGACTTGAAGAAAATGTAGCTTCGCTTTTGGTAAAGCAAACAATGAATGGCTCTTTTCATTTGATGAACAATTCAGATAAATCTTTACAAGAATTGATTTCTAATGTGAAATCGAAAGGTGGTACGACCGAGGCAGCTCTGAATTCTTTTTCAGAAAAAGGATTGACCGAAATACTAAAAGACGGCATTTATGCTGCGGAAACAAGGGCAAAAGAGCTTTCTAAAATGTAGAAAAAATAAAAAGGCGACATTAGTCGCCTTTTTGGTATTTTGGTCAGAAATGGTTGGCAAAAATGGTTTTTGAAGCTGCGACTATTTATTGAAGACGAGTATTTAAAGCTGTGACGGCATAATACATCGCCCAACCTACAAAAGCAATAATGAGAGCCCATAACCATGCTGGAATGGAATGAGGCGATTCGCTGCCCTCAATCAAAAAGCGTTTTTGGTCGCCTTTGCCGTAGGCATTAATCATCAAAGGAATAATTCCATCTACAATTTCGTTTTCAGTGATGCCCTCTATGGCAATACCTGGCCCATTTCTCACCACAAAAGGGATTTTGCGGACACCTTCTTTGCCCGTAGGATCTTTGCTTACAATTTTTAATTCATGGTTGCCATCTACCAACTTTCGGGTGTCGAGCTCGAAGTTGATGGGCACTAAAAATTCCCCATAAGGTTTAGTTTCGTTATCTAAAAATACAAGTACAGAGCATTTATTATTCATCTTATAAAATATTATAGTTTTAGCCTAAAGAAACCTACCATACGCTTCCCACACATTCAACAAAATGAACTGTCAAAGTGGAAACACCTACGTATTGATTCATTTTACATCAATTTAAAATGGAATATTTGATATGGCTTTGGTTTTTCTCGCCCGGTTTTATCAACCATTTCACAGAATAAAATAAGGTAAAACAAGCAATAATGCCTGTAATTACGACTCCTACGTAGTCCCAATTGCTTTCTGGACCAGCACCATGCACAATGCCTTTTAGAGCTTTAGGCTGATTTCGCTCGCATACCGGGCAAGCCCAAGTTGCCCATTCCATACCTAATAGCAGCACTAAGCATACGATTCCGTTTCTTAAATTGTTCATTTTGAGGCTGTTGCTTTTGTTTTCACCAATTCCATTATTTTTTTTATTTCTGCTGTTGAAACTTCTTTTCCAGTATTGCCCCAAGCCGTACGCTCATAATTGATGATGGCAGCTACCTGATTTTCATCCCATTTCAGATTGGTACCTACGGCAGCCATAGCCCCGTATTCAGGTCTGGCATCGTAGCCATTCATTATTATATCTACATACAATTCGATATTTTCACCATTTACCACATTACTGCCTTTCAAAGGAGGAAATGCCCCTTTTAAGCCTTCTCCATTCGCTTGATGACAAGCTTGGCAATTGGAGGCATACAATACTTTGCCATCTACTTGGGGTTTGTCATTTTTAGTGGCTGCTGCTTCTGCCACTGGTCGTTTGTACAAAAACTCAAAAGGTTTTGTGCCATCTGGCAATGGCATTTGCTTGAGCGATTGTAAATAGGCATACAATTGCAAGGCTTCTTTGGTTGCCACTACTTTTTCTTTTTTACCATTCATAAATTGCACTGGCACATTCACCACCACATCTGTTTTAGCGGGATTTTCTTTCAAATCAAATAGCCATTCGTACGATGGCATGATAGACTGTGCCACCACGATTCGTGGATTGTAGAGGTGCATCAAATTCCATTCCTTGCTTGGTTGTCTGTTTCCTACATCTGTAAGATCAGGCCCTGTACGCTCTGTACCCATCAGCGTAGCAGTATTTTGCCAAATACTTGTTCGGCCAATATTTGCATAATCCGCTGCCATACCTGGTCGGCTGCCAAACATTTTATCCATTTCCACATTTCGTACTTGCTGCGAATGACAACCCACGCAACCCTCTCCAATGTAAATGAGTTTTCCAGCCATGGCATCGCCCGAAAGTGGCTCTGTGCCAGGTAGGGGAGCATTGTTTGCCTGATTTTGAAATGCGGGCATTATCACTACTAAATAAGTAAGCAATGCAAACAGCCCGCCAGCAATGGGGTATAACTTTCTATGGTCGTTGAATACGTTCATGGTTATTTATTTACGCTTGGGTTTTTAATAGTCTAAATGCTTCTTCCTTAATATCTACCTCTTCTACTTCTTTGGCAGTCATTTTGTAAAAGTTGTATAGAAATACCAAATGTGACACAAACATCAAACTACCTCCAATGGCTCGCCAAAGCCAATACTCAAACATCAGCACCACACTTTCGATGAATGGTTTTCCTTCCATCCACATTAGGCCTCGTAAAGTAGCACCGTAAGACAAAGGAATGGCGTAGAACAATAATCCTATAAAAGCTAGCCAAAAATGTGCCCCAACTAAGGAATGACTGGGTTCTTTGCCCGTAAGTCTGGGAATAATGGCATACATTCCACCCCATAAAGTAAAAGATATAATGCCGTAAAAACCCAAATGTGCGTGAGCTACGGTGAAATCTGTAAAATGCCAAAGTAAATTGGTGAACTTAAATGCCTCTGCAGTACCCTGCAACGAAACCATGAAATAATAAACCACAGCGACCAAAAAGAACGGTAATGTGTAGCTGTGCGACACTTTGTGCATTTGCCCTTTGAATGTCATGCTGAAATTGATTGTAGCAGCCACTACTGGAATAATCATGCCGGCACTACCCACAATGGCCACCGTTTGCAGCCACCAAGGCAATGGGGCGAATACAAAATGATGAGTACCAATGATGGTGTAGAATATGATCTGAGTCCAAAAAGCCAATATTCCCAAACTATAAGCGTAAATAGGTAAATTTATTTGTTGGGGGATAAAATAATATAGCAGCCCCAAAGTGAAAAGCGTAAACCACATTCCTACGCCAGAGTGCATAAAATAACCTTGCACAATGGTTTCGCTCACACCATCTTGCCAAAAAGGAAGATATGCCGTGACGGCCACTATAATGGTGAATATAATAGACGATACGATATACCAATTGGAGATGTAAATTTCTTCCGTAGTTCGCTTGGCTACCGTTAGTAAAAAGTTGGCCAAGGTGAGAATGAGTGCGACTGCAAACAATGCCATTACTGGCCAAACGTATTCTCTAAATTCTCCACCACCATTGTTGAAGCCACTCATCAAGCAAATTGTGCCTAAAATCACCATCAAATTGGTGAGAATTAAGGCTATCCAGCCCCATTTGATGCTGTAAATTTTGGTATTGCTCACCGTGGGAACAACATAATACCCTAAGCCAATCAGGCCAATAGATGCCCAACCCCAAAACACAATATTGGTATGTGTGGGTCTCAGCCTCCCAAAACTGAGCCAACTGATATGATCTACATCGGGTGCTACGAATTTGATACCTAAATATTCGCCAATGCCTGTACCCACCACCAGCCAAAACGTAGCACAACCACAATACCAAAGAATTAATTTTGTAATATCTGGCTCTAAAATCGGTCTTTTTGCAGCTTTTTTCTTGAATTCAGTGAAATTTACTAGCCTTTTGTCGCTTACATTAATAATAGTACCTTTGGTGTCTTCCGCTTTTTCGTTTCCCGACAATTCTTGGTTTGTTAAATTATAATCCAACACTTTTTTGCGTTTTTCCAATTCAGTTTCTAACGCTGGATTATCAAAGTTCTGTAGGTATTCAGCAAATTTTTCAGCTTCTTTTCTTTTCGATTTGTTGATGAACTTTTTAATAAGATTATTTACTTGCATCATCGCAAAAATTGCCCCAAGTAGAATTGGGATTGCAATTAGAAATAATGTAATAATGATGCCCGGTTGGCTCAATAAGGAGGTAGCTTCTACGTTGCTGCTTTGTGCAAATAGTTGCGAACTTGATAGCAAAAATAGAGATCCTACAGCTATGTTTTTGCCATTCGCATTTCCAGTATCATTATTGCCAATTTCACTATTTGATTTGTTTTTCATGGTAATAAATTGGAGAATTTGGCTTTGATTTAAAGATTTTATGTGCATTGAGAAGCGGCTTTCATTGTCGATTTTTCGCCATTGTCTATCGACAAATACTTGGTTTTGTAATTTGAAAAACAAAATCACAATCAAAATAACCAATGGCGAGAAGCATACGATTATCAGTAGCCAAATCGCCAAACCATCATCGTTTGCACCAATGATATTGCTTGCATTTTGGGCAAAACTTTGTAGCGAGAGCAAAACCACAATAGATGTTGTAAATATCAACTTCATAGGAATATTTAAAATTTCGTTTGTAATAATATCAAAATTTATACTTCAAGACCAAAGGCTCAACTAGAGCATTTTTGTTTCATCATTTCTAAAGTAATATTGATTCCTCATTTGGGGTGTAAATCGCCTTTGTCAATTTGTTTTAAATTGGCATCAGAAATCGATTAAGATAGTACTATAATAGTGCCACTAGCATCATTTTTAGGTTTAATATTTTTTACTACTGTATCTCAGTAAAATCAAGGCACAAAAAAGTCTGTCATCGATCTATGAAGGCATCTGTACTTTTCTAAAATATTTTTACCAAGAATAGGTTTTGTTCATTTCAACCTTTTCGTCTGGTATGGCAAAGAATGGCACTCGGGTATGCAGAGCCATTCTTTTGGTCACACTGCTATGAAGCAAATTGCCCAAAAATCCTCTTTGGTGTCCAATCATAAGTATCATTGAAGCATGTTTTTTGGAGGCAAATTCTTCAACTGCATGAATTAAGTTTTCTTTATAAGAATGGTGGAGCATTACTTTTGTGCCTTCAAAAAGCGATTCTACAAACTCAAATTCGTTTTTCTCGTAAGCCAACGCTTCTTCGTCTCTGTAGGGTTCTGTTACGTAAAAAACATTCACTATTGCATTGATATTTTTAGATAATTCGATAAAATAATCGGGAATAAAATCGGTGCTTTTGAAATCGGTAGCAAACACTATTTCAGCGCCACTTTGTAATTCTCCGTTGTAGTTTTCAGGAATTACCAGCACAGGAATATTTCTCTCTTCAATTAAATCTGAAGTGTTAGAACCCCAAATAGAATTGTAGCTAAAATTGACGCCCTGTGTACCCATTATTACTAAATCTGCGTGTTTGCTCTTGGCAATTTGAGTAATCACATCAGTCAAAGCACCTTCTTGTATGAAGGTTTTAACCTTTATGCCGTGTTGTTTGATTATTTTTTCCACCTCTTTCATTTGCTCATGCACCATGATAGGTAAAGGCATAATATCAAAGTAAGGCTGCCACACAGGCGTAGTGCTAATTGTTACTTCAGGCACATGCACATACAACACCATCAATTCTGCATTAATCAGCCTTGCAAAAGTAATGGCATAACGAACTGCATTGAGCGAACAGTCTGAAAAATCGATGGGAACTATTATCTTTTTCATTGTTTTGTTTGTTTAACGTTGTACAATTTATTTTACTTTATTAAATCAAAGATGCTTTTTTTTGAAGCGAAGTGTTTCCTTCTGCCCTTCTACTAAAAATCTGAGGTGGAATGGAACTTCTGATTACTGTATGTTCTTAACTTCTAGCACTATTCTCAATCCTGTATTTTCCTTTATTCGTACCAAAAACCAAACGAAGGGAATGAAAATGCATTTTTTATTATCGTCATTCGGTTTTTGTTTAAAATCGGCATTATCAGGTTCTTATCCATTATTTTGAGCTTCACATCGTTTATAGCCATCGCAGAATAAATATAAGGTTCGCCTATAATTATATCTCTAATTCCATGTAGCTCTTTACACGAAATCAATTTTTTGCTTCCATCGGCATACACAGCTAGCACCTCACCTTTGAGTATAAAATAGATGCTTTCAGGAATATCATTTTGATGGAATAAATATTCGCCCTCACAGAGTTCGATAGGCAAGCTTACAGTCAAAAGTTCTTGTTCTACAATGTCAATTCCGTTTATCATTACTTAATAAATGTTGAATTTTGAGGGAAAGTCCGTTCAAATTCATTTTTTTATTTCGTTACAAAACTCGCCAATAGGTCGTTGCAAATAAATGATAAAGGTTTTTGATGAAAATGATTTTAGTCACTATTCAAAATTGTCAATCGTAGAGTTGGGTGATTTTGAATAGTTTATTTTCGTCTAGTATGGTGATGGTACTTCCTTGAGACGAAATGATGTTTTCGTCTTTCATTTCAGAAAGGGCTCTGATTACGGTTTCTTTTGCTGTGCCTACAATGGCTGCAAGGTCATCGCGTGAAATGGCTATCGAAAATTGCTTTTCTTGTGCTTTGTGATATGTTTTTTTTAGTAGCAGCAACGCCTCGGCCAATCGTTCTCGCACCGGCTTTAGTGCCAAATTAGTCATTTTTTGTTCTGCATCACCAAGTGCTTTAGCTACTAATTTTAGTAAATCATGCGCCACTTTCATGTTGTTATCTACTATTTTATTAAAATCATCGCTGGAAAGAAAACATATCTTGCTGTCGTCAAGTGCGATGGCAGATGCCGAATATTTATTGCCTTCAATTAGTGCTCGATAGCCAAGCACATCTCCTTCTTTGGCTAATCGTACAATTTGTTCTTTGCCATCACTGGTAAACCGACTTATTTTTATTTTCCCTTCATTCACACAAAAAACCCCATGTGGACGGTTGCCTTCGTGGAAAATTACTTGGCCTTTTTTATAAACATTGCAACTTTTGTTTGTCGATATTTCTTCTAATTCTTCCATTGCACAACCATTGAAAAGCGATTCTTTTCTGCAATGGCAAGAAGCGCATTCGGGAAATGTTCCTTTCATTTTAAGCTGGTCGTTTAATGATACAAATATAGGTTAATAGTATCATTGGTTTTTATGATGGCCATCATTTGTGAAACTGATATATGTCAGTATTGAAGCCTTGTTTTTAAGATTGATTTCGATTACGAAATGAGCCCAGCTTTTGAAACATCACTTGCTGCTTTTAATTTCCACCACTGGAAGTGTGAAAACGGTTTGTAAAAAATATATTACTCTTTTTATTCACTTCAATAAATACTAGTTTTGCTTTCAGAAATAAAGAAAATACGATGGGTATGTTTGATTTGAATAGCATTTTAAGAGAAAACATCAAAGTTTTAAAGCCCTATACAGCCGCCCGCGATGAATACAAAGGCACTGAAGGCACATTTTTAGATGCCAACGAAAATGCTTTCGGCTCTGCCACAGCCGATTTGCACAATCGCTATCCCGACCCCATGCAATGGGAAGTAAAACTTGCCTTGTCGAAAATTAAAAAAATACCTGCCGAAAATATTTTTATAGGAAACGGCAGCGATGAAGCCATTGATATATTGTACAGAAGTTTTTGCAGGCCAAGTCTAGATAATGCAATCATTACACCACCTACTTATGGCATGTATGAGGTAAGTGCCAATATCAATGATGTAAAATTGAAAAAAGTGCCTCTAAATGCCGATTTCGATATTGAAGTTGATAGAATACTTGCTTTTGTTGATGAAAACACCAAAATGATAATTCTGTGTTCGCCCAACAATCCGACTGGCAATCATCTAAAAACAGCCGATATTGTAAAAATTATCGAAACATTCAGTGGAATAGTGGCACTGGATGAAGCGTATATCGACTTTGCAGATGAAAAGAGCTTGCTCCCATTTTTACTCGATTATCCAAATTTGGTAATCATGCAGACCTTTTCTAAAGCTTGGGGATTGGCAAATTTGCGGTTGGGAATGGCTTTTGCATCCACCGAAATCATAAAAATAATGAATAAAGTAAAGCCACCGTACAATATAAACGGTGTGAGCCAAAAAATGGTTTTAGAGGCTTTGGGTAATGAAATAAAGAAGAATGAATACGTGGCAAATATTCTCATTGAAAGAGAATTACTTAAAAAAGAACTCGAAAAACTTCCAATTGTAACAAAAATATACCCAACAGACGCCAATTTTATGTTGGTAAAAACAAATAATGGCAATAAAATTTACGACTATCTGATTACTCAAAAAGTAATTGTTAGGAATCGCTCGACTGTGAGTCAAATTGAAGAATGTCTGCGCATTACGGTCGGAACAAAGGAGGAAAATGAAATATTAATAAGTGCTTTGCAACAATATGAACTCCTCAATGTAGCTAATGGTATTAATTAAGCTAAAGTATTTAAGGTAATTCTTAGAAATTAGTAACTTTCGCAAAAATATTGCATCCTAAATTTTGAAAGCTTTCTAAACCAATTTTAAAACCCATTTTGGCAAAAAGAATTTTTCTGATTTTTACGATTTCTTTGCTTTTTACAACGGTACAAAATTGCCTTGCTCAAAAGAAAATAAGCCTAAAAAATGCGATCGATCTGGCTCGCACTCACCACCCGATGGTAAAAGTGTTGCAAATGACAGCCGAAGCAGAGAAATACGACATCAAAACGGCAGGTTTGAGGCCTAATATTCTGTTAAATGACCAGTCTTTATTGCTCGCAGACCCTTTTTTCAACAGTCAATTGCCAGATTTGCCCACCTCTAGAGCATTGCCATCTTTTATTTACGGCTCTCATAATGTGCAAAGTTGGCTGCAAGCCACCAAGCAATTTCAGATTTTGGGAAAAAGAAAAGCCAAAATCGCTTATCAAACCCAAGATTATAAATACGCAGTTGAAAATGCCAATTTTGAAATTTCACAACTGCTGTTAATGACTGCATACCAGTGGCTAGAAGCATGGTATGCCAACGAAGCGTACGAAAATTTGAAATTGGCAAAAGCCAATTCCGACTCGTTGTTGGTCACGAATCAACAGAGGTTCAAGACGGCCGAAATCAGTAAAAACGATCTCGAACGGTCCGAAATATTATCGGAAAGACATACAAATATGCTTTACAGTGCTGCGCAAAAACTTAGAACAGAGTTGCTCAAGCTCAGCTACATGATTGGCGAAAAAGAAAATTTGGCGATCGATAATGAAACAGACAATTTCTTTCAAAATCTGATAATGGATGAAGCCAACCTCTTGGAAAATGCTTTGAAAGTACATCCCAATATCGTGATTGCTGAAAATAAAAAAGAGCTAGAGAAATCTGCATTGGCACTCAGTCGAAAAATGGCAATTCCCAATATAGAAGCAGGGCCTATTTTCAATCCGCAGAACACGCAGCCATATATTGGGTGGTATATTCAAGTACTAATTCCTGTTTTTGATAGAAATCAAGGCGAAATATCAAAATCGATTATGAATATGGACCGAACTACCGAAGCCATCGAAGCAACCAAAAACAAGATTAGTTTTGTTGTAAGGCATTCAATGCAAGACTACATTACTTACAGAGAAAATGTGGTTCGCTTTGCGAGCATCAAAGCCAAGTCTAACGACATACTGAGTAATATCAGAAATTCGTACCTCTCGGGCAAAACAGGTCTTGTAGATTATTTGTACGCCAAAGAATATTGGTTTGATACGGAAAAAGAATTTGACGAAACGTACTACAATTATCTTAAAAGCTACATCGAATTGCTCTACGACACTGGCAATTTGAAATAGAATCTTAATTTTTATCGCTTCAGGCAGTTGTTTTTTTTGAATTTTCGCAAAATTAATGGCTTTCAAACATCAATTTAGTATTTTCGCAGGCTGTCGGTCATCTTTGTTGAACATACATGTACTAGAAGCTAAGTTCACTAACTGTCTATCAATGCAGTAAAACAATATCCTTAAATTTGTAGACTCACCAAAATAAAGGTTAACCACGAGGAAATGATAAAATCAATATCTATAAAGAATTTTATGGCTCACTCTTATTTGAGTCTTAAAAATATTCCTGAAATCAACGTGATAATAGGGAAAAATGACAGCGGTAAAACTGGATTGCTCAAGCTTTTGTATTCAACAGTAAAATCTCTCGAAATATATAGCTTAAAAATAAACACATCAGAAACAACTTATAAAAAAGAACTTTCAGAAAAGCTTTTAGACACTTTCATGCCTCGAAAAAATGGCTTGGGAGATTTAGTTCAAAAAGGAAGTAAAGAGCGACTAGAGGTAGATGTTACATTTAACGGGGACAATAATAGATACAAGCAACAAGTAGTGTACTCTTTTGGAGATAGAACGGAAAAGAACATTACCAGTTGTAGCGAACATGTTGAATCAATTCCTTCTAATGCCATTAATGCACTTTTTGTTCCAGCCAAAGAAGTTTTGACAGCATTCTCTGACATTAGAAATCTAAGAGACAAATATTACAGTGTTGGGTTTGATGATACTTATTTAGATCTTATTAAATCGCTCGACCTACCAACCACTAAAGGTAGAGTAGCGGTAGAATTGAGTGAAGTAAATAAGTCCTTAGAAGAGCTTTTTGAAGGTAAAATAGAACAAACAGGGCAAAGCGATCAACCTTTTATTTTTAAAAAGGGAAACCAACAATTTGCAATGCAACAAACCTCTGAAGGAATAAAAAAAATTGGTATATTGACTACACTTATCACCAATAGACAAATTGGAAAGGGCACAATATTATTTATGGACGAACCAGAAACAGCTTTGCATCCTGATGCAATCAGAAAGCTTGTAGAGATGTTAGTTGCGATGTCCAAAGCGGGTGTTCAAATTTTTATGGCAACTCATAGTTATTTTGTAATTAAGCAGTTAGCCTTGTGTTCTAATAGAGATAAGCTCAACACGATGTGTTGGAATTTGCAAAGAGAATTTGGTCAACCAATTTCAAGCAGTTTCCATAACTTGCAGGATGGAGTGCTTCCTCAAAATTCGATTATTGAAGAAGCAACAAAAATGTTTGATGAAGAAATTAATATAGACCTAAACGCCTAAAGAAGAATGTCAATCGAAGAAAGTGGAATAACTCTTAATTTTCCTGATAGCAATTTTTTTAGATTTCAGGATTGCCAAGGATATACCAATATTCAAGAAAATTTCAAAGAAATGGATGTTTGTTGGTACGATGTGAAGAATGATATTTTATATGTAATCGAATTAAAAGATTGGGGTAATGGAATTCTCTCGGAAGAAAAGGACCCCAGCTATTCTTCAGAAGATATTAGTAAGTTAAAAAAAAATATTTCTAAAAGCAGAATCGAAGTGTTATTTAAAAAATCTTTAGATAGCGTTTGCATGTTTTTGTCAATTATTTTAAACAAGCCCTACTCAGTCAACATACAAAATTGTGCCCCTTTCAAAGTTACAAATACTACCAAAATCAAGTTACTTTCGATTATTAATTGGATTGATACTGATACTTCATACATTTCAACTGTTCATTCTGCATACAAAACCTATTTTAAACCGTATGGAAAACTTTTTGGAATCCAATCTTATGTCGTAATGACTAAAAACCAAGCCATTAAAAGCTATCCATGGATAAAATAGATATTAGCAGTCGTAAAACTGTATTTGTAGTTCCCATTTATCAACAGAATTTTATCAAATTATGCTCAGAACCCACACCAACGGAGAATTAAGAAACAAAAATATAGGCGAGACGGTAACACTTTGTGGTTGGGTACAAACCATCAGAGACAAAGGTGCTTTGATCTGGATCGATATCAGAGATCGCTACGGCATCACCCAGCTTTTTATTGAAGAAGCCAATACTGACAAGAAAATCATTGAAATGGCTCGCAGTTTGGGTCGTGAATTTGTGATTTCAGCCACTGGCGTGGTACACGAACGCCAATCTAAAAACGACAAAATAGCCACAGGCGATGTAGAAGTATATATTTCTGCCCTTGAAATATTAAATGCTGCCAAACTTCCACCATTTACCATTGAAGACAATACCGATGGAGGCGAAGATTTGCGTATGAAATACCGTTACCTCGATTTGCGTAGAGCTCCAGTGCGAAAAAACCTTGAATTACGCCACAGAATGGCTCAAGAAATCCGTAAATACATGGATACGCAGGGTTTTTTGGAAGTTGAAACGCCTGTCTTAATCAAATCGACACCAGAAGGTGCCAGAGATTTTGTAGTACCTTCGAGAATGAATGCAGGCGAGTTTTACGCGTTGCCCCAATCTCCTCAAACATTCAAGCAATTGCTAATGGTATCGGGTTTCGATCGTTATTTTCAAATTGTAAAGTGCTTTAGAGATGAAGATTTGAGAGCCGACAGACAGCCAGAATTTACTCAAATCGATTGCGAAATGTCGTTCATTACCCAAGAAGATATTTTGCAAACTTTTGAAGGTTTAGTAAAATACTTATTTCACCATGTAAAAGGCATTGAGCTGGCTGCTTTGCCACGCATGACGTACGCAGACGCCATGAAATACTATGGTTCAGATAAGCCAGATACACGTTTCGATATGAAATTTGGCGAACTTAAAGCGCCAGCAAGCATTGGCCAAGCTGCTGTCGATATTACTTCTGGCAAGGGATTTCAAGTGTTTGACGGAGCAGAAACGGTAGTCGGAATATGTGCAAAAGGCTGTGCCAATTATACCCGCAAACAGATTGACGAGCTCACAGAATGGCTTAAAAGGCCTCAAATTGGTGCTAAAGGGCTCATTTATGTGAAATACGAAGAAGATGGAAGCCTCAAATCTTCGGTTGATAAGTTTTATAGCCCTGACGATTTGAAACAATGGGCAGATGTATTTAAAGCCGAAAAAGGCGATTTAATACTTATTTTAAGTGGAGACGATACCAAAGCCCGTAAGCAATTGAGCGAATTGCGTTTGGAAATGGGTACTCGATTGGGCTTGAGAGATAAAGATAACTATTCGTGCTTGTGGGTGTTGGATTTTCCTTTATTGGAATATGGCGAAGAAGAAAACCGTTGGTTTGCCATGCATCATCCTTTTACTTCTCCTAAACCAGAAGATATTGCTCTTTTGGAAACAAACTTGGGCGCAGTAAGAGCCAATGCTTACGACATGGTAATAAATGGCGTAGAAGTTGGAGGTGGTTCTATTCGAATTTTCCAGCGCGAGTTGCAAGCTAAAATGTTTGGTGTTTTGGGCTTTTCTGATGAAGAAGCCAAAAAGCAATTTGGTTTCTTGATGGACGCCTTTGAATATGGAGCACCGCCACATGGTGGAATCGCTTTCGGTTTTGATAGGCTTTGTTCTTTGTTTGGAGGTGTAGATTCGATCAGAGATTTTATTGCATTCCCCAAAAACAATGCGGGAAGAGACACCATGATCGATTCGCCTTCGAATATCGACCAAAAACAATTGAACGAATTGCATATTGCAGTCAAATAGAAAACGTTGATAAATATTTGCCTTGAAACATTTATTTTTTAAAACTTGTAATTATTAATTAGCTAAACAAAATACCACTATGTCATTAAAAATAGGCGAGAAAGCCCCAGAAATCAACAGCAAAGACCAAAATGGCAATCCAATCAAATTATCGGATTTTGAAGGTAAAAAAGTAGCCCTATATTTCTACCCAAAAGATGACACGCCTGGCTGCACTGCACAGGCTTGCAATTTGAGAGATAATTATGGTGAATTGAAAGCAAAAGGCTACGAAATAATAGGGGTGAGTATAGATTCTGAAAAAGCACATTTGAAATTTATTGAAAAATATACATTGCCGTTTCCCCTGATTGCAGATACAGATCAAAAAGTGGTGAACGACTACGGAGTTTGGGTCGAAAAATCAATGTATGGTAAGAAATATATGGGCACTGCCCGCACTACTTTTTTGATCGATGAAAAAGGTATGATCTCAAAAGTGATCGATAAAGTAGATACTAAAGAGCATACTGCCCAGATTATTGGTTAGCAAAATAGAATCTAGCCATTTTTGATTTCAAACAGTGGTCAAAGGTGGCTAGAATACAGGTTCAGATAAAATCCAATGCGATCAAGTTAAATTATCTTTGTTTAATAAAAGCCACAACTTAATGGTAACTAACACTTTAGTAGAAGCCGATTTTTTAACTTTTGAAAGAAACAGTGATACCAAACACGAACTGATCTTTAATGAATTAATAGAAATGAGTGGAGCCAGTTTTAAGCATACTAAAATTGTGAGAAATTTATTGGTGATTTTTTCAAATTTATTTGAAACTCATAGTGTTGAATTTCAAGCAATTAGCAACGATTTACGGGTCACCAACCCGTTGAACGATAGCTATTGCTATCCAGATATTGTGGTGATTGAAGGCGAGCCTCAATTTATCGACACTGAATTTGATACACTCTTGAATCCAGTAATGATTGTCGAAGTTTTATCAAACTCGACTGAAAAACGCGATCAGATCGAAAAATTTGAAATTTATAAATCAATTCCTAGCATCAAAGAATATATAATAGTAGCCCAACAAAAGCCTTTCATAAAGCATTATAAAAAATTAGCACTCAACCATTGGGAGTTTTTTGAATACAACCAGCTTAATGAATCAATTTCTGCACTTGACAATAAATTTACAATAAAAATAGAGGACATATACGACAAGTGTTTTTAATGAAAAGACACGGAAATGTTACTAAATTTCCAACTTTTGCAAACCATTTTCTCTTTATACTTCTCATTTTCCCTTCGTGCATCTATAAATAATTTCTCTTTGTCCGTCTCCCAGGGAAAATTTGTTGGAATTTTCAGCGCCTAATAGCATTCGATAATCAATTTTAGCAACACTAAAGCCTTCACGTTCAATTCTCTTTAAAAAATCCAAACCATGTAATCTGCACAAATCGGATTCCCCATAGTGGAGCAATTTTTCTTGGCTGGTGGTGACAGATGAATCTTCAAAAGTTTGGGCTCTATTAGTGTCTAATAAGGTCATTATCAATGCAATACCATCAGTTTTTAACACCCTATACAATTCTTGAATGGCCTTCTTTTCATCTGGAATATGACCCAGTACATGCGAACAAATGATGAAATCGAAATAATCATTTGGATATTGTATCTGCGTAATGTCAACTACATTTCTAGCCAATGCAGGGTTAATATCGCCATCAATATACGTTATTCTCGATTTTATGAATATCGTTGACAAGCACATTTCTGGTGCAATATGAAGTAGAGTGGACGGTTTTTGGAAAATTAACGTTTCGTTTTCAAGATAGAACAAAAGTAGCCTATTGCGTTCTAAAGATCCACAACTTGGACATTGTGCATTCAGTCGCTTCACGTTCCCCTTGGGTAGAAATTTTCTAAAACTTCTTTTACAACAATTGCAAGTATAAGTGTTTCCAAAGTAATAAAAGCCGAGCAATCGATTTGCGAAATTTCTTATTGATATCCTAGTTTTCTCTTTTACAATTGATTTATAAACTGTCTTAATCATTTCTAATTATTTGATTCTTGTTAAATAATTGCTTGAGCAAAAAATACAAATATTCAGATTTTATGATCTTTGAAGCGGAATTAAGTCGCTTTTCCATCGGAATTCGATGCAAATGTGTGTGAAATGAGTCTTTTTTCAAGCCAGAAATTCCAAAAGTTAAGTCGAACTTGCGATCGTCAAACAGCCATGCAAATAGCTGGTTTGAAACTTCATCATCATCAAATGGAAAAGAGAAATATTTGTCTATAATTTCGAAATTTTGCTCTAAAAATGAGGAGCTTACTAATATTTGATTTTTTTGTTCCGCTAATGTAAGCATTTTAAAATGAGGATGGTCGATGCTATGAGCCCCAATTGTAAAGCCTTTTCTAAGCAAAATATTTATTTCGCTCGAAGACAAATACGGCTGTCGCTCAAGTAAATAAGCTTTAAAATCTACTTCAAAGATAGCAGCAATCGGGCCAATTTTATCAATTTGGTTGTAGTTTAGACCCAAAAGGACTTGAATCAATTGCGTTTTGGTGGTAATTTGCTTTTCAAAAATGATCGACAAGGTGCCAAAATTTATGGCCTGCTTGGTGTTTTTTACGGCTTCTATTATCAAGCTCACCTTATACCGAAAGAATAAATCCTTATTGTCGATAAACGCGGAATTCAGAAAAAAAGTAGCTGGAACACCCTTTCTTTCTAAAACTGGAGCTATTTCTGTAAATATTTCTTTGAGGCCATCGTCAAATGATAGATGAAATACTGGATTGGTCAATTTTACCTTATTTTTTACAATGGCATTTAATTCCGCTAGCGAAATTGGCTTAAAATGCTTGCAAATAAATTCTAAGTCTTTAATAAAAAGTGCAACACTTCTAACTTGGTACAAGTTACTAATGTGGGGTATGTGCTCATTGCAAACTGCATGATAAAACGGCAATACTATTTTTTGATTTGAAATGTTAAGTAAAAAATCTTGTGAGAATAGCTGCGAGTTAAATTGCATCATACTTCGTGCAATACTTCTCATTTTCATAGCATAGCGGCTTTTGATTCCAATTTCAACAAAAATAAGGCAAAAATGGCTATTCTAATTTTTGTATTTTTATTTGGTAAGTTGCATTTGTCAAATTGGCATGTATTTTAAAGTGTGGTTATTTTATTCATTTTCCAATTTCACATGTGCCCAAGCCTCGCCTCTTTTTATTCGGTAGATCGACATTTCTGAAATGCCAAATTGTTTGGCGATCATTTTGTTTCGCATCTTGCCTTTCGCAATCAGCCTTTTTATGTGAATTACTTGCGTTTTGCTCAATTTAGTGCCCTGTTGCATCAAATCGCCCTGCACAGCTCTCACTCTCGGGCTTTGGCGAGAATGTGCGTATTTTTCATCAAAGGTAGTCCATTTTAAATTTGAATAATGGTTGTTCTCGTGGTTGTGATCGAGATGAACTACGCAGATTTGGTCTTGTTTTTTTGTAGGTAAAAAATAAGCAGCCACCAATTGATGCACGTAAATTACCTTGCGTTCCATCGAAGGGTCGTTAGGTCGCAAAATAATGTAAGGCGTACGGATCACCTCTTTCTGATTAAATTTCAACAAATACCCATCTTCAATATCCTCTTTATAAATGACAATTCTTCCAAAATTCGACACCGCGTATATTCTTTTTCGTAGCGTATCAAAGTGAAAATCTTTAAATCGTTCAGAAGCAAAAAAAATCAATTTTTCAGCAGCTTTTCCCTTCAAATAATTTGAATGGTGCACTCTAAACTCATTTTTATTGACCCATTTTAGGTTTTTGCAGTGATTATTGGCCACATTTCTATCTAAGTGAACTACCTCAGTAAGTGTTTCAGGAAAAGGATTTGGAATAAATAAATGGGCCACCAACTTATGGAGCGATTGTTTGTAAGCAATTCGCTTTTGAATTCCATTGTCGCCTTTTAGCATTTTATTGAGATCAATTCTATTGGTACTTTGGTTAAATTTTAGCACAATCGGCTTTTCTTCACCGGTTTTAATTAGCACTCTTTTGGCATTTCCTAGGTTCGATATGAATATCGTAAAACCAAAATTGGTATCAATATTCGTCTCTTTCCATATTTCTTTTTCTTCGTTCATTACAGTGGAAATAAAATTTAAAAAAGTGTTAATTTTTAAATAGATACGATTTTTCAAGTGCTATGTAATGCCATAAATGGTTGTATTTCGATGTATTTGGGTTTTAATTCTGCCCAAACAAGGGTATTTGTCGATCAAAACAAATCTATGTTCGATCTATGAGATTCTATTTATAGCAAGTAAATTGAAATGTAAAATTATTGGCAAAATACGAGCAGGAAATCATATCAATTTACCTAAAAGCCCAAATGAATAAGATCGATTATTGGTTATTCAAAACTTCGCATCTATATTCGCAGCCTATTTCTATTACGTTGAAGTCAGTTTTTTACAAATTACTCATTTTTTTAATTGCTTTTGCGCTTCTTTTGGCAGGGTATTCGGCTAATAATCAAGGTCTTGCAAAGAAAAGTAAAAAGGCAGCGACAGAAAATTGCGCAAGCCAGCAAGAGGAAACAATCGTAGAATCTGTCTCTTTTGAAGCTACTACCTCCATTTTTCAAAATAGTATTCACCGTTTTTCGATCATACTTTTTAGTTTTGAGTTCAATTTAGCTCATGGGATTGTTGCACAATATTTTTTTCCAGAGTTTCCAAATACTTTTAAAACGATACTTTTTAGCAGAATTTCACGGGCAAATGCCCCTTAACATTCGCTCGCAGAGCAGTATTTTTTAATTAGCACATTCAATTTATCAATTTTCAACTATCTCAAGATCAAAATGAAAAACAAACTCGGTGTCTTAATCGTAACAGCGGTTCTGACTATTATATGTGGATATTTTTTATCCTACACCTTCATATCTAATGGCATAAAAGCAGATTCGGAAGCGTATGCCACAGATGAATCTGGCAAAATCAACTACGCAAAAAGACAAGCCTATTTAGATTCGCTCTGGACAAAACCAGCTTTTGAGTTTCTAGGCATTTCTTGGACTTACAAGCAGATAAAAGAGCAGGAATTGCACTTGGGTCTCGATTTGCAAGGCGGCATGCACGTGGTAATGGAAGTATCGCCCGTAGAAATAGTACGCGGAATGGCGGGCAATTCTGCTGACCCCAATTTCGACAAAGCACTGCAAACGGCTGTGCAAAAATCGGCCACTAGTAACCAAAAATTTACTTCACTATTTTTGTCTTCGTACAAAGAATTGAATCCTGATATTAAATTTTCTCAAATATTTGGAAATACAACAAATAGGACGAAAATAACACCAAACTCGACAGATGCGGAGGTTTTGGCTGTATTAGACGCTGAAATTGAAGGGTCAATCGATCGTTCTTTTCAAATATTAAGAACAAGAATTGACAAATTTGGGGTAAACCAACCAAATATTCAACGTTTGAAAGGCACAGGCAGAATACAATTGGAATTGCCTGGTGTTGATAATCCAGAAAGGGTTAGAAAATTGTTGCAAGGAACTGCCAAATTGGAGTTTGTCGAGGTGATAGAAGGCGATAAATTTGGCCCCTATTTCGAGTCGATGAATAAATACCTCATCAAACTCGAGAAGAAAGACAAAAACTTTGATGTTTTCAAATCAAATTTAGACACCAATGCAACCATTGCAAACACAGATAATTTAGTAAGCACAACAACAGACACCACAAAAGATGCCTCAACTGAATTATTTGCAGGTTCTACACCCAAAAATGCTGCTGGTGGCGATTCTATTGGTCTTATTTCTTCAAAGTCTTCAAAAGAAGTAGCTACTGCCGATTCATCTTCAAAAACTCAGTCTAAGACAGTTTCAAAACTATTTGTGCCAATTTATGGTGGCTTAGGTGCCAATGTGGTAGATACTGGTAAGGTAAATAAATTATTCAATCTGCCTGAAATTCAACGTATTATGCCTTCAAATATGCGGATCGTTTGGGCAGCCAAAGGCATAAAGGCAGAAGATGGCAATGAATATTTGCCGCTTTATTTCATCAAAAAAGGCCGTGGCGAAAAAGCTGCTTTAGATGGTGATGCAATTGTAGATGCGCGCCAAGATTTTGGCCAAGATGGCACACCAGAAGTAAATATGCAAATGAGTGCGTCTGGAGCGAAAAAATGGAGAAAAATTACTGGATCTAGCATTGGTCGCAGAATAGCAATTGTGCTCGACAATTATGTGTATTCTGCTCCAGTGGTACAAGGTGAAATTCCAAACGGTAGTTCATCTATTTCGGGCAATTTCGATATTGAAGAGGCAAAAGATTTAGCCAATATTTTGAAAGCTGGTAAGCTTCCAGCTCCAACCCGTATTGTTGAAGAGGCGATTGTAGGCCCATCTTTAGGTGCAGAATCTATCAGCCAAGGCTATTTATCTACCATGATTGGCCTTATTGCCGTTATCGTGTTTATGGTTTTTTATTACAGCACAGGTGGTGTAGTGGCCGATTTGGCACTGTTTGTCAATTTATTTTTCTTGGTGGGAATAATGGCACAAATGCAGGCTGTACTGACATTGCCAGGTATTGCAGGTATTGTATTGACATTGGGTATGGCAGTCGATGCCAACGTACTTATTTACGAGCGTATTCGTGAAGAGCTGCGAGCGGGACGAACGTTGCAGCAAGCCATCAGCATTGGGTATAGCAAGGCAAATAGCTCGATTGTCGATGGTAACGTCACTACCTTTATTGTAGGTGTGGTGCTTGCTATTTATGGTTCTGGCCCCGTGCAAGGCTTTGCCGTTACTTTGATGATTGGTATTGCTACCTCGTTTTTTACCTCTGTTTTCTTGACACGTATTTTGATGGAGTGGTGGGCAAAATCGTCATTCGCAAATGCAATTTCCTTCTCTATTCCGCTTACAGCCAATGTTTTGCGAGATATGAATGTGAATGTAGTGGGAAATAGAAAATACTCTTATATGTTTTCCGCTGTTGTGATTGCCATTGGTTTCACTTGTATTTTTATTCAAGGTGGCTTGAATTTAGGGGTCGACTTCAAAGGTGGGCGTTCGTATGTAGTAAGTTTTACTGATGCAATGGATGCTTCGGCAGTCCGCGAGCAATTGGTTGATGACTTTAAAGGTGCAGGTACAGAAGTGAAAACCTACGGTTCAAATAATAAACTTAAAATCACCACAAGTTATCTTTCAGATGATGAATCAGAAGAGGGAGATAAAACAGTGTTGGAGACGCTCAACAATGGTTTGATAGCTTTTCAAGCCCAAAAACCAGAAATATTGAGCAGTTCTAAAATTGGTGCTACCATTGCCGATGATATCAAACAAACGTCTATACTTTCGATGGGCTTGTCTTTATTAGGTGTGTTTCTCTATATATTTATCCGTTTCCGCAGGCTGTCATACAGTTTAGGAGCTATTGTGGCACTTTTACATGATGTGTTGATGTCGCTTGCCCTTACTGGAGTTATGACTTTGTGCGGTGTAAATATTGAAATCGACCAAATTTACATTGCTGCCATCCTTACTTTGATTGGATATTCTATCAATGATACGGTGGTGGTTTTTGACCGTTTGCGTGAATTTTTAAATGAAAATCCAAAAGCAGACATGGCTACAACCATCAATTTAGCGATCAACAATACCTTTAGTCGTACGGTAATCACCGCGATGACAGTTTTCTTGGTAGTAGCAGTGCTGTATGTATATGGTGGCGAAGTATTGCGAGGCTTTTCTTTTGTAATGTTGGTGGGTGTAACTTTCGGTACCTATTCGTCTATCTTTATTGCATCGCCAATCGTACTCGATTTTGCATTCTTGGGATCAAAAAAGAAAAAAGAAGAAGTGGTGAAAGTATAACGCTCGTTGGTTTTGAATTAAATTGGAGCCTTGTGGAGCAATAAAACTCTACGAGGCTCTTTTGTATTGCTATCGTTTGGTACTTAAATTGACTAATGCAAACCTTTTAAAAACTTAGATTGTGGAATTTAATAAAATTAGAAACATCATTTTCGATCTCGGTGCAGTCATTATTAATATTGACATAGAATCGACCATTTTGGCTTTTGCAAAACATTTTCAGGTGCCGATAGAAGAAATACACACATTTCTTCAAGAGAAATCGCTTTGGGAAGAACACGAAAAAGGAAATGTATCTGATGAAATATTGATCCAGCACTTGAATTCGTATTTTAAAAATCAAATAGATGAAACTGATTTTGTAAAAGCTTGGAACACACTATTGCTCGATATTCCGCAAGAAAGAATTGAGCTTCTAAAACTTTTATCTGCCAAATACAGGCTATTTTTGCTTTCAAATACCAATCAGACGCATATTGATATGGTAAATGAAAAATTAAGAAATGAAAATCAAGTGGTAGGGGGTTTGGATTCGCTTTTTGAAAGAGTATACCTTTCCCACCAAGTAAAACTGCGAAAACCAGACCCAAAAATATATGAATTTGTGCTTAATGACAGCTCATTAATCGCCACAGAATGTTTATTTTTAGATGATAATGAACAAAATATCATTTCTGCCGCTTCTGTTGGCATCAACACCATACACGTTACGCCCAACCGTTCCATTACAGAATTATTAGCCCAAGCATAATGACCAAAGAGCAAAGAATACTAGCTTTACAAATCTTTTTATTTGTTATCACGCTCATTACCACCACTTTATCTGGTATAGAATGGATATACGGGAAGGTTTTTTTTATGAATGCACAAGGCTTGGGTTGGCCCGATTGGATTGCTCCAGATATGGTAATAGAAGGCTTAAAGTTTTCGACTGCTTTTATTGGCATTCTTACCGTACACGAATTGGGACATTATTTCACTGCCAAATATTACAAAGTTGATGTTACGCTACCATACTACATTCCTATGTGGTTTGGCTTTGGCTCTACTATTGGCACTTTGGGAGCTTTTATTCGCATTAAGCAAGCCATCAACTCTCGCAAAGAATATTTCGATATTGGCTTGGCAGGTCCGTTAGCTGGCTTTATTTTGGCCTTAATAGTGCTTTTTTATGGCTTTACGCATCTTCCTCCTGCAGAATATGTTCTTACAATTCACCCAGAGTATCAGAAATACGGCCTCGAGTATGCACAATATGTGTATCAAGGCATGGAAGGGCAATTTTACATTGGAAAGAATTTACTTTTCTTATTTTTCGAGAATTACGTAGGCGACCCAAAACTTGTACCAAACCAATATGAAATGATGCACTATCCTTTCCTTTTTGCTGGCTATTTGGCTTGTTTTTTTACAGCTTTAAACCTGTTGCCTATTGGTCAGCTTGATGGCGGGCATATTTTATATGGCTTAATTGGCAATCCAGCACATAAAATAGTGTCGCTTGCTCTTTTTATTGGCTTTATATTTTATGCAGGTCTTGGAATCGTAACCCCTACCAAAGTGCAAGATTTGTTAGATACCAATGTATTGCTATATGTGCTTTTCCTATATTTTGCTTTTGCCAAAGTGGGCGGCAGTTTTCAAAATGCTTTATTGATCGCAATGGGCATCTTGGTTGGGCAATTCACAGTAAGTTATTTCTTCCCAAATATTCATGGATACAATGGCTGGATGCTTTTTGGACTGGTTTTAGGCAGATTTTTGGGTATTTACCATCCTACGGCTACTTCAGATGAGCCATTGAGCCTCGGTAGAAAAGTTTTGGGTTGGGTAATGCTGTTGGTATTTATTTTGTGTTTTTCGCCAGAGCCATTTGTTTTTTGAGGTTCTTGGCTCAATTTCTGTTCGAGTTAGCTACTATATTTTAATGGATCAATTATTGGAAGTCTATCTTGTTCCGTTCAGACACTTAAGATACCTCATGCTAAATTCCAGTTTTGGCGGTGCAGGCTCTTTTTCCAGTGAGAAGGACTATAGGTAATCAAATCTCTACGCTAATTTCTTGTCTGTTACTGTCAACACAAAATTTATAATTTCTTAGAAAATCTAACCCTATGACACCATCCTAGTCGGAGGTAACACCATGGGCTAAAAAATCGTAAACCTGCACTTCGAAATTTGTTTTTACAGCCCCCAAGCATTCAAACTCCTTAATTTCGTAGATTTCCACCACAATTATCCCACTTGCAGTTTCAATTTCTACTTCACCTTTGCTATTTTTTAATTCATAGCCTGAAAAATAAAGCACGTTGCTATCAATTGTAGAATGAGTAGCGGCTGTATCGACAGCAAGCCTAAGTTTGTATTTGCCTTCGATGGTAGCATTTACTAAAATTACATCGTCTTTGCGTGCAAGTTCGAATTTGAAGACTTTCATATTCTTTTCAAAATTCCGATTTTACGATGTTGCTTCAAATCTCCTGCAAAAGTGATGGTAACGGTTGAAAATGGCGTAGTTTTATCTCGTCCTATGTAGCAAACCTCTTTTTTATCTTTGCTATGATATAAAACTTTGCCTCCTAACACAGATGTATTTACCATTTGAGGATCGCCTAATAGAATCCATTCATTTGGATATAACTTTTTAAGCTCTTCCAGGGCCACGTATGGATTTTCCATTGCATCATATTTAGGTAGTAAATTTACAAAAAATCTAGCAGCCAGCAACTTAATAAAAATAACCTTTTGAGCCTAGGTAGAAAAGTTTTGGGTTGGGTAATGCTGTTGGTATTTATTTTGTGTTTTTCTCCAGAGCCATTTGTTTTTTGAGATGCAGGGCTTTTTCTCACGCTGTTTAAAATAGATTTCCAATTAAATATCACCTTTTTGATACTGACAAAATCCAACAAGGTTTGTATTTAAAGTGTTGATGCTAAACTAAAAAAACACAAAGCCCGAGCAGAAATTTTGCTCGGGCTTTGTCGCTTTAAGTTAAGGAGATTTTCTAACTGTATTAATTTTATTATTTTACAATTATCAGTTTTTCTCTTCTCGATATGCCTTCAGACTCTAGCAACAGCATATACAAACCAGCTTCAAAATTTTCAACATTCAATTTGTATTCATCATTTGCAATGGTATTTACCAACTCAGCACCATTGATTGCATACATTTTTACCTTCATTTCCGATCCTGCATTGCCTCTGATAGTCAAAATGCTGCTTGCTGGGTTGGGAAATACTTCGAAGCTTGCTTCTACACTTTCTTCGATACCGATTCTTGCGGCACTTGTAATATTGACGGTGTAATCTTCTACTTCGCCATAGCCAAATGCTTCACAAGCAGTAGGAATACCATTGTATTTCATCGCCACGCGCATTCTGGTTGTACCATTTGTAGCAGCAGACGGCACTGTGAACGAGCCACTTGCGCTGGTAGCCGCTGCAGGTGCTTTTGAAAATACTTGTTCTCCTGCATCTGTAAAGTCTCCATCTTTATTGAAATCTATCCACACGGCATAGCCTTCGCTATACACCGATCCCGACCAAGCAGGGAAAATCGTTATTGTACTAGAAACGCCTTTTGTTAAATTGGTAGATAAGTTTGAGTAATCTTTGTACCCAGCATTTGCACCAGATGTATTGTTGATCGTGCCTAAAGTCACCTTGTTTATCCACTCATCGGCCACACTATTGCCTTTTGAAGCACAGTAAGTAACAGTTGGTGGTACAACTACAGGCGGAGGCGTAGTGCTACCAGTGGTAATATTTACTGTATAATCTTCTATCTCGCCATAATCGAAAGCCTCGCAATTTACAGGAGCTGCATTATATCTCATGGCCACTCTCATGCGGGTAGTTCCAGTAGAAGCGGAAGCTGAAATTGCCAAAGTGCCAGTTTTAACGCCATTTGCTGCTGAGCCACCATCAAAAACAAGTTCTCCTGCATCGCTAAAATCTTTATCTTTATTCAAATCTATCCAAATTCTAAAATACTCTGGATAAGCCGAACCAGTGTAGCCAGGCGTTAATGTCAGGGCGTTTGAACTTCCTTGTGCTAAAGTAACTGTATTGGCAGTAAAATCTGCATATCCACCATTAGTGCCAGATGTTTTGGTAAAAGATCCAATCGCAACACTTGCAATCCATTCATCAGCTACACTATTTCCTTTGGCAGTGCAATAAGAAATTGTGCTTGGTACGGTCACCACAGGTGGAGGAGTAGTGCCTCCAGAAAGACCCCAAGCTTCATCTACCAACTGTGGGAAATCGATGTACGGGTTTCTATCGCCTTGGTACTGCTCTACTTTGTTGTTTCTCGCTATTTCAGCCGCATCTACTGGGTCGGCCAAATGCCATTGGTAAAACATATTGATGTCGCCCACTTTGCTCATTGGCCCTGCTTGGGTTGGATACATATTATAAAAATAGAATATAGATCGTGCTACATTTCCCTTATGGTCTTCACGTGGCTCGAAAGAAGAATTCGCATATTCGCTCCATTCATTGATGGTAGAAGTTGGAATAGTTGTCTGCGTGGTAGTGCTACGCATCCATTTCTCTGTGCTGGCATCTGCAATATCTTTAAACGGATGGTTGGAACGGGTAGAATTCCAATTGGCATACGTAGGAAACAAATGGTGAATATCAGATTTCATGGGTTCGCCTTCTGCAAAAAAACTTTGCGGAATGGTATGCTCACAATTCAAAGGAGCAGGATTCGAGCCAGTTCCGCCATAAGTCCAGCTAACAACCAAGCCGCTGTACACACACTTTAGAGAGTTGTTTTGGTTATCGATAAAGTTGTACATTTTTACACGGGCATTGGTGTAGCCAAGTTGTTGGTGTTTGCCATTGTAATAATTTTGTTTAAACCAATCACGAAGAGCCTGCCCAGTAAGGCCGGCTGGAGGAGTGATTTGTGCACATACTGTTCCTGCTATTGCCAAGGCAAGAACAAAAGCATACATTTTGGTAAATAATGATTTCATTTGTTTGTGATTTTTAATTTGTGGATAATATTTATGTCACAAAACTACGGCTAGGCGATGGGGTTAAAAATTACAGTTAAAGGTGCTTAGTAAAATGTGGTTTGTACAATTTGGGCAATGTTTTGATAGAAAAATGGCTTTGGATCAAACTTTTATGAGGCAGAATTCTCAAAAAATATACGAAAGCAGCAGGAAAGTAAATTCCTAACTAGTAAATAGGCTCAATTTGATGGTGATAATCTCAAAAAAAATAGAAAAGCTTGGTAAAATGCCAAATAATGAAAGTTGAACCTCTACATTTCATCAAATACATCGCTCCAATTCAGAAATTCGCCTTCCCAAATCCCTATTTTTATTTGCGAATCTGCTGAGTAGTTGCCAGTTTCAATATATTTTTTGGTTGCTGGGTCGAGATAATGGGTAATTATTTGTCTTTCTTTAGTGTCTACAATCCAATATTCAAGCACGCCATTTTCTTCATAAAGGTGGTACTTTATATTTACATCTTTTGTGAGTGTAGCTGGGCTCAATATTTCAATTATTAAATCAGGTGCACCACTGCAACCTCGATCTACTATTTTATTTCTGTCGCAAATGATGCAAATATCTGGCTGTACTACCGTACTTTCCCCTTCGGAAATACCTTGCAAATACACATCAAACGGGGCTACAAATATCCTGCACTTTCTTTTTTTTCTTTTGATTTGTTCAATTTCAAACGATAAATTTTGAGAAATCCATTGGTGTTGGCTTCTAGGGGCAGGCGACATCTGATATATTTTGCCTTTAATAAGCTCAATCATATCATCAAATTGCCAAGATAGATAGTCTAAAACTGTATAGGTTTTGTTCAGATCAAGGTCAGAAAGTTTTGTGACGCCCATATTTTACAGTGGTATTGGTTGCAATTTAGCCAAATCATTTCCATGAAATTACTATTTTGTTCTTCCTTATTTTCTTTCAAAATCTGCCTTCGCCCGCCAGAGGCGAGCGAAGCCACAGTATTCGCTCATATTTCAAAATTATAAATTAATTTGATAGAAAAGCCAGAGGCTACGAGATAGCTTACGCTCGCCAGAGGCGAGCGAAGGCGCAGGAATGGGAGACAGGGCTACGAAACTATTCCACGAGACAAACTAAGCAGGAGTGAAAAACTACGACCTACCAATCTGCCCCATTCTTTCATAAATACCATGTTACATGAAATTTTTTTATTGAATGGTTAATGTTATTTTTCTCCCAAGTCCTATTTCAAACAATTTATACAAAGTAGATAATTGAATATCACTATGTCCATTTTCAATTCTAGAAATGAAGCTTTTCTTTGTCCCAGTTTTTTCGGCCAATTGTTCTTGAGTCATTGAAGTCAATCGCCTCTCTTCTTTTATAACTTCTCCTATGGCAAAAGCTTTAGCTTTAATCTCAAAATCTGTCCTCTTTTTTGAGCCAATTTCTCCATATCTAACATCCAAATGTTCTTCAAATGTAGTAACACTACTTAGATTTTCGTTTTCTATTTTCATTTTCTAGTTTCTCTTTAAAGTATTCATTCTTAATCTTGAGCGCCTTATCTATCTCAGCTTGTGGAGTTTTTTGTGTCTTTTTCTGAAATCCGTTGAAAACAACTACAATTTTGCCTTCGTCAAAACAACAAAATAATCTGTATATATTGCTATTGAGCTCAACTCGAATTTCATAGAGTCCATCGGTTCCAGTTATATGTTCCAAAAACTTCTTAGGCACTCTTTCAGTCACGGACAAAACAAACAAAACATGGTCAATTTTATCTTTGACTTTATCGGTTTGTTCTTTGAAGAAATCGATAAAGTAATTTTTAAAGAATATAACTTGTCTCACTTTTTCCACAACTAAAATTCAAACACAAAGTTAACTAATTATGGAACAAATCCGAATAATTGTTAGGGTTGTCCGTGTTCGATTTTTCACAAAAATTTCATGTAACACCAAGATAGGTATAGGCTTGTGCAGCGGGAATCGAATACTATCGATAAAAAGCCTCATCTGGGCAGAACTGAATGCAAGGCAGCCTGGCTGAGCCTCATCTGGGTAAAATGCTGCAGCGGGCAGGCGATTCGCTTTTTTTTTATCCCCCAACACAAAAGGATCTGCCTAGAAGCACCTTTTATCCCTCCAACTCCATCTTTATAAACCTGCCTGTGTGGCTTTTGGTGTTTTTAGCTACCGTTGCTGGCGTGCCTTCCACCACTATTTCGCCCCCTTTATCGCCACTTTCTGGCCCAATATCTATCACCCAATCTGCCGATTTTATCACATCCATATTGTGCTCAATTATCAACACTGTATTGCCTTTTTCTACCAATTTGTTCAAAACATCCATTAAATGCATAATATCTTGAAAATGCAAGCCTGTGGTGGGCTCATCCAGTATGTATAATGTCTTGCCTGTGTCTTTTTTGGCTAGCTCAGTAGCCAGTTTCACCCTTTGGGCTTCGCCACCCGAAAGCGTAGTAGCGTGTTGGCCTAAAGTAATATAACCAAGGCCTACATCGTTCAACGTACGCACATACCTGCCTATTTTAGGTTGGTTTTCAAAGAATTCGGCCGCTTGTTCCACCGTCATATCCAGCACATCAGCTATCGATTTGCCTTTAAACCTAATTTCAAGTGTCTCTCTATTGTAGCGTTTGCCTTTGCAAGTCTCGCATTGCACATACACATCGGGCAGAAATTCCATTTCAATTTTGCGAATGCCAGCGCCTTCGCAAGTTTCGCACCTGCCTCCTTTTACGTTGAATGAAAACCTGCCTGTGCTGTAGCCACGTATTTTCGATTCGTTCATTTGCGAAAATAAATTGCGAATATCTGTGAATGTGCCCGTGTAAGTAGCTGGGTTTGAGCGTGGTGTGCGGCCAATAGGCGATTGATCGATTTCGATTACTTTGTCGATATGCTCCAATCCGTCCAAGCCATCGTGTACCAAAGGCTCGGCTTTTGCATTGAAAAAATATTTGTTTAATATGGGGAATAATGTGTCGTGTATCAAGGTCGATTTGCCACTGCCCGATACGCCCGTTACGCACACCATTTTTCCCAAAGGGATATTGAGCGTCACATTTTTGAGGTTATTGCCCTTAGCTCCCTTCAATGAAAGGTATTTTTGTTCCTTGCCCATCTTGCGGGCAGGAATATTTATTTTTATTTGGTTTGATAGATATTGAGCCGTTCTTGAATTGTTTTTGAGAAATGCAGCTGGTTCGCCCGCACCCACAATCGTTCCACCATGCCTACCAGCCCCAGGCCCAACATCTATTAAATAATCGGCCGCCAACATCATATCTTTGTCATGCTCTACTACTATCACCGAATTGCCCAGATCGCGCAGATTTTTAAGCGAGTTTATCAATTTTTCATTATCCCTTTGATGCAAGCCAATGCTGGGTTCGTCTAATATATAGAGTACACCTACCAATTGCGTACCCACTTGGGTTGCTAAGCGTATCCTTTGCGATTCCCCACCGGAAAGTGTACGAATAGGCCGATTTAATGTCAAATAATCAAGGCCAACATCGAGCAGAAAGCCAATTCTTTTCCTTAGTTCCTTTAATATTTCAGTGCCGATGGCGTTTTGCTTTGCGGTCAAGCGATTTTCCAAGCCTTCAAACCAAGTATTTAATTGTCTGATGTTTAAATGAGCTATCTCCGATATATTTTTTTTGTCGATCTTGAAATGCAACGACTCTTTTTTCAACCGATGGCCATGGCAATCAGGGCATTGCTCTTCTTTGGCAAAATCACGAAGCCAGTCTTGTATTTTATCCGAGCCTTCAATCTGCTGTCTTTTCAACCAATGGATAATGCCTTCAAACTTGCTGTTCCAGCTTTCGTTTTCGTACGTTTTACTTTTTACTTTGAATATTTCATCCGAGCCAAACAAAATAATGTCCATCACCTCTTTAGGCAAATCTTTGATGGCCGTAGCTATCGATTGTTTTTTAGATTTTAGTATCGAATCGATGATATTAAAAATCCACACATCGCGGTATTCACCTAAAGGCAATATGCCGCCACGGCTTATACTTAAGTCTTTATTGGGAATAACGGTATTTTCAGAGATGTTTTGAATCACGCCCAAGCCTTCGCACGTCAAACACCAGCCATAAGGCGAGTTAAACGAAAACATATTGGGCGCTGGTTCATCATAAGCCAAGCCCGTTTCTGGATCCATCAAATATTTGGAAAAATGAGAGATAACGATTGCTGGCGTTTCTGCAATCGTCATCATCACCCCTTTTCCCATGTTTAGGCAAGTTTTGACTGATTGTGTAATCCTGTATCTGTCTTCTTCTTTGGGCACAATGCGATCTACCACCACCTCAATATCATGGATTTTATAGCGGTCGAGCTCCATTTTAGCCTCAATCTCTACTATTTCACCATCTACGCGGGCTTTAGTGAAGCCCATTTTTCGTATTTTTTGAAAATCTTCGCGGTAATGGCCTTTTCTTCCTTTTACAATGGGTGCCAAAAGCGTTATTTTTTCACCTGTAAAATTAGAAATAATGTGATTAATGATCTGATCTTCTGTTTGGCGTTCCATTTTATTGCCCGTCAGATAAGAAAAGGCCTCGCCTGCACGGGCATAAAACAAGCGTAAAAAATCGTATATTTCAGTCACTGTGCCTACAGTCGAGCGTGGATTTCGGCCTGTTGTTTTCTGTTCGATGGAGATTACGGGGCTCAGACCTTCAATTTTATCAACATCGGGTCTTTCCATATTGCCAATGAAAGACCGGGCGTAAGCCGAAAAGCTTTCCATATATCGCCTTTGGCCTTCTGCATAAATGGTGTCGAACGCCAGCGATGATTTGCCGCTTCCGCTCACACCAGTAATGACAACGAGCTTATTTCTTGGGATTTTGATGTCGATATTTTTGAGATTATTCTCTCTGGCACCGTATACTTCTATAAATTCTTGTTCGTTTCCCAATGATGAAAGGCGTTAAAACGCAAAAATACAACCAAATAAGGCAAAAGAGATTTGGGGAATGAAAAAAATGTTTTGTTTACAATTTTAAATGCCTACGGTTTCAACAAAGGGAATATCGCTGGTGAATAAATCCCGATAAAAAAGCCTATTTTGTTTCTAGTGGCCTAGAATAATACATCATAAACCCCAACATGGTAATTAATCCAATGCCCATTATCGATATTATTATCATTCCTAACATTATTGAAGTGCTTTTAAAGCGTTTAAGTGAATTCTAATTTCCTTTGCAAGCCAAATTACGTAAATGATAATGAACATCACAAAAACAATACCAATAATTGCACCAAATGCTTCAGTGTTATTTAGATTTTGTTTAAAAGCCAAGGCAAGCACCCCCGAACCAATGGTTGCTAAGAAAAAAATAGCAATTCTAAGGTATTCGTATCTGGATTTCAATTCTTCCTTGTGATAATCAGCTATTCTATCTTTGGTCTCTTTGTCCATTGTATGAACTTAATGAAAAGTTTTGTTATGAATTGCCCTTGTTTTACTAGGGCAATTTGATCCTCACCTTCCCGAAAGTATAAAACTTTCGGGAAGTGTAGAAAAATCTTTTTCCAATACGTGTTTGTTTTCACCAACGAGCAGTAAACTTCATCAATCCCATTCATCCCAAAATCCTGCAAATCACGATTCCTACAAATTTATTTTCTCGATGATAATCACATCTTTTTATACACATAATCATATCTCAAGCCATGCCTGCGACACTTAAACCAGACCGTTGGTCGAACCAAAACCTATACTCGTCTAAAATTATTGTCTCTTACACTCACTTTGTGGCACTACTTTAGTATAAAGCAATGTAAATTAATGCGATACAAAAATGTGGGTATTTTTGTGCTTAAAAGCCAAATGCTTTGAAAAGTGCAATTCACCATCTATATTTGTA
>JBJXGB010000132.1:0-9302 GCA_046152935.1 Cytophagales bacterium | reverse complement strand
GCTCGATTAGCTGATGGCTCATTAATTCCAGTGGAAATTGTAGGGCCGGTAACTGTAAAATTCCTCAATCGACAAACAACAGTGAATGCTGTAGTGCTTCCCGGCAATGTGGAGCCACTTTTAGGCGTTATTCCTTTGGAAGGCATGGACGTAATTATTGATCCAATAGATCAGCAACTAAAATTACCCCCTTCCAGACCCAATAAAGCCGTTCACGCCCTTCATGGTCTTAGAAGATAATAAATTCAATTTTTCAAATTACTAGGTTTGGGCTTAATAAATTCTGTTCTAAAATTCCTGATCGAACCGCGCGTAACTGAAATTCGCAGGTTTATGGAAAACCCGCACGAGGTGCAGTACATTGTGTTTAAAGACCTTATTTCGCAGTCTAAAAATACTGAATGGGGCGAAAAATACGGCTATGATGGGGATTTGACGATCGAAAAATTCCAAAATAGGGTGCCAATTTCTACTTACGAACAGCTCTATCCGTACATAGAAAGAATGCTCAAAGGCGAACAAAATATTCTTTGGCATTCGAAAATAGAGTGGTTTTCAAAATCTTCGGGCACTACCAACGACAGAAGCAAATACATTCCAGTTTCGTATGAAGCATTAGACGATTGCCACAACAAATGCGGCAGAGACATGATTGCGCTGTATTTTAATCATTTTAACCCTGATTCTAAGGTTTTTGATGGCAAAACCCTTTCTGTGGGTGGTACACATTATCCCAATCCGTTCAATCCAGAAACTAGAGTTGGCGATGTTTCGGCATTGTTTGTAGAGCATTTGCCAGTTTGGGCTGAATATTCCAGAGCTCCTGCCAAAGAGATTTTTATGCTGCCTAAATGGGAAGAAAAAATTCAACGAATGATCGAAACTTGCGCTGATGAAAATATTACTAGTCTATCTGGTGTGCCCACCTGGATGGTAGTAGTGATTCAGAAAATGCTCGAAAACACTGGAAAACAAAATATCCTCGAAGTTTGGCCAAATCTGGAATTATTCATGCACGGTGCTGTTTCATTTGTGCCTTATAAAGAGTTGTTTCTTAGAATGTGTCCCAATATTCATTATGTAGAGTTATATAGTGCTTCGGAGGGCTTTTTTGGAGTGCAAGATCGCAAAGGGGCAGACGACATGCTATTGATGATCGATCACGGGGTTTTTTACGAATTTATTCCTTTGGAAGAATTGGACAATGAACATCCAACAGCGATAACACTCGAAAAGGTAGAATTAAATAAAAATTACGCGATGGTAATTTCTACAAATGCCGGTTTGTGGCGGTATTTGATAGGAGATACCATTAGATTTACCACTTTAATTCCCTATCGCTTCAAAATCACAGGGAGAACCAAGCATTTTATCAATGCTTTTGGCGAGGAAGTGGTCATAGAAAATGCAGATTTGGCTATTACTAAAGCTTGTGAGCAAACCAATTCAGTTTTGAAAGATTATACAGCTTGTCCTATTTATATGGATGGCAATCAAAAAGGTGGCCATGAATGGCTGATTGAATTTGAAAAATCTCCAGCTTCTGTTGAAATTTTTACTCAAATATTAGATACTACCCTTCGTCAAATCAATTCTGATTACGATGCAAAACGATACCAAGATATTGCTTTACAAAAACCATTGGTTATTGAGCTGGAAAAAGGCAGTTTTTACACTTGGTTGAAATCAAAGAATAAACTGGGTGGCCAGCACAAAGTACCTCGATTATCCAATTCGCGAGAGTATGTAGATGCAATAAAGCAATTGCTAGAGGTTTGAATATTTTACTTTTTCGGAGTACTAGTTGAGTTGTTTTTTTACTTTTTTCTTGTCTGTTAGCCGTGCATTTTTAAACTTATTTATCGCGGCTAAGGCTGAAATCAAATTATTTAACAGCCATATAAAATTTATCAATCCACATTCTCAAGTGTATTTTATCCAAATGACAAAAGTGTCGATTATTAAATAATTGTTAAAAATGATATTTATGATCTTACATTTATTAATATTGAAAATCGAAGTCTAATTGAATACTATTTGACTTACTCTACCAAACTACTTTAGAAAATGAACAGAACTTTCCAGATTTACGCACTCACTGTCATACTTCTTTTTTCTACCCTCATCAGTGCTAATGTGAAAGCACAAACAGTGACACCATCCATTTTACGGGCAGGAATGGCATATAAAATTTCTCAAAATATAGAATGGAGCAATGAATCGGCTTTCACATCTTTTACCTATGGAGTTCTTACCGAGGATGAAGAAGTTTTCAATGCTTTTAATAAGAATTTGACAAAGGCTACATGGAAAAATAAGCCTATCAAAGTGAAGAGATTAAATAGTATTTCAGAAATTAAAGATGTAAACGTGGTATATATTGGCACCAATTACACTCCTTATTTGAAAGAAATCTTAGAAAAGACGAATACGCAATCTATTTTATTGATGTCGGAGAAAGCAGTTGACAAAAAGAGCGTAATGATCAATTTTTATAACGACAACAACCAATTGAAATTTGAAATCAATAAAGCCAATATCATAAATGGGGGTATGAAAATAGGTCCTCAATTGGTGCTTTTGGGTGGTACTGAAATAGATGTAGCCCAACTTTACAAAGATACGCAACAAAATCTAGACAAAGAGAAAGACAAAGTAAAGCAGCAGCAACACGATCTTGACATTATGAAAGTTGAGATAGACATAAAAAAGCAAGAAATTGAAAAGCAACATGTTGAGATAGAAAAACAAAAAGCTGAGTTAGAAAAACAAAAAGTTGAAATTGAAAATCAGAAGAAAACTTTGGTCGTTCTCAACGAAAATGTGGTAAAACAGCAAAAGACCTTAGATGAGAAATTGGCAATATTGGCTGAGCAAGTGAAAAAAATTGCGGATCAAGAACTTTCAATCAAGAATCAAGAAACTGAGATGAAAGAAAAAGCTGCTAAACTAGATTTGGTGACTGTAGAGATCGAAAATCAGCAGAAACGTATCAAAGAGCAAAAATTAATACTGCTGAAGCAAAATGCAACTATTCAATTGCAACAAAATTTGATCTACGTATTTGGTGTTTTTGCTCTTTTGTTAGTAGCATTAGGTTTTTTCATCTACAGAAGCTATCAATTGCAAAAGAAATTCAACAAAACTCTTGCAAGCAAAAATGAAATAATTGAAAAAGGGGCACAATTGTTGGAGCTTGAAAAAGAGCATACCATGAATAGCATTCACTATGCCAAGACCATTCAAAATGCGGTGCTCCCTTCGCCTGAAGAAATGAATAAACACATTCGCTCCTTTGTGGTATTTCAGCCAAAAGATATTGTTTCTGGCGATTTCTTTTGGTTTCATCATGTTGCTGAATTACAAGATAATACTGAAAAAATAATAGTCGCGGCTATGGATTGTACGGGACACGGTGTGCCTGGAGCCTTTATGTCGATGATCGGAAATAGTTTGCTCAACGAGCTTGTGAAGGAGAAACAAATGACTTCACCGAGTGAAATTTTGCATCATTTAGATAAAAATGTACGACATGCCCTGAAGCAAGGCGAGTCTGACAACAACGATGGCATGGATGCTTGCATGTGTTTGATTGAAAGAAAAAAAGGCGATTCGTCTGTAAAATTGACCTTCTGCGGGGCTAAACGACCTTTGTATTATATGTTGCCAGATACAAATAAACTAGAAATGTTGAAAGGCGATAGAAAATCGATAGGCGGTGCCATCAAAAAAGTACGAGAAGTGAATTTTGAAAATCAAACCATGAATCTGCCGAAAGATACCAAATTGTTCTTGACTACAGATGGTTTTGTAGATCAGAACAACTTGAACCGCGATAAATTTGGGCGTAAAAACTTTGAACAATTGATTGTGGAAGCTGCTGGCAAGAGTTTAGGCGATCAACAATCAATCTTAGAAAATGCTTTGATTAAGCACAAGGGAGAGGTGGCACAGCGAGACGATATTACTTTAGTAGGAATTCAAATCTAAATTTATAATAATCAACTAAAACAAATTTTATGAATCCTACCGAGAATGAAAGACATACGATATATAAAAACTATATCGTAAACAAAGGCAACGCCTTGGTGTTGTCCTACAAAGGCCCGTTTCTGGAAGAAATATTGCACAAATTGAGCGATATCATCAGAGACACATTTACACAAGATCCTGTGTTGAGCAGAAAATTGCTTGCTGTATTTATAGAATTTGCACAAAATGTGTATTATTACAGTGCAGAAACTATTGTAATTGGTGAGAAAGAATATGGAATCGGTTCTGTAAGCGTTTCTCGTTATGAAGGAAGCTTCAAATTTACAACGGGCAATATGGTGCCAAATGCACATATTGATGAGTTGATCGAAAGCTGCGAACTGATTAATTCACTAGATAGAGACGAACTGAGAAAGTTGAAACGCGATACACGCACCGCTGGACCAGGGGCAAGAAGCAAAGGAGCTGGAATCGGTTTGATACAAGTGGCTTTGACAGCTGGCGAACCCATTGAATATGAGGCAATTGCCCATGACGAGGAAAATTCATTTTTCTCCTTAACTGCTAAAATTAAAAATTAAACAAAAGCAATATATTTTACATGGAAAACTTAAAAATTACAGGTGCATCTGACACATTTTTCACACCAAACGTTGATTTTGATTCGATTTCGGGTAAATGCATAATTTCTGGCGAGTCGTATTTGGAAAATACTGTAGAATTTTACAAACAACTACACCAATGGCTCAACGAATTTATGCTTTCTAAAAAAGCAATCGATTTTCATTTCAGTCTTACTTATTTTAACACAAGTTCGAGCAAAGCTTTGCTACTATTGATGAACGCGTTGAAAGCTTATGAGGAAACTGGCGCTTCCGTTACTGTTACATGGCACTATAATATTGATGATGAAGATATGAAAGAAGAAGCTGAGGATTACCAATTAGACTCAGGTCTAGATATTATCATTGTTGGCGATCTCGTAAAAGCTTAATTTCCATACTCAGATACATTAATTGGCAGTTTAAATTGATAATTATGTCTAATAAAAAAAACCATACTCAATTTCAAACTGCCAATTTCAAAATAAATCAGGTTCTAATAATTGTAATTGTATTACTGGGTATCCAAATTTTATACACTGCTTTCAATTATTTTCAAAATGGACAGATGTCAATAATTGGCTATTTGTTTTTTGCGGTGCAAGGTCTCGCTTTTATCTTGCTACTATCGGTTAGGTTATTTTCAGCCCAATATCTCCAAAATTTTTTATTGCTCTATAAAAGAGCTGATGCCATTGTCGATGGCAAAAAAATAGATAGAACGAAAGACAAATCCATTGAATACTTGCAAATGCAGGAAGTTCAAAATTTCCACGCAGTTTTAGATGAGCTCAACAAGCGCGATGGAGCCATTGTAGAAATTGCCGAAAAGATTGGTAAAAAAGACTTCAGTACCGAAATAGTACTTAAATCGAACAGCGATACACTGGGCATTGCACTAAATGCCATGAAAAAAAGCTTGCAAGAAATAGCGATTAAAGACGAAGAAAACAATTGGAGTTCTTCTGGTCAAGCTGCATTTGCAGAAGTTTTAAGAAGAAATTACACTACGATAGACGACCTCTGTTACCAATCATTAGAGTTTGTGGTTAAATATGTGAAGGCAAACCAAGGTTTTGTTTTCATGCTTAACGATGAAGACCAGAAAAGTCAACACCTAGAATTGAAGGCAGCACATGCTTACGAAAGGAAGAAATTTATTGAGAAAAAAATTGAAATCTACCAAGACAACGATGGCAAAGCAATGGCAGATGGCCTCACTGGGCAGGCTTTTTTGGAGAAAACACCCATTTTCCTCACCAAAGTGCCCAAAGATTTTGTAAAAATAACCTCTGGAATGGGCGAAGCTACTGCCTCGTGTGTGTTTATTGTGCCTTTGAAAGTAAATGACGAAGTGTCTGGTGTTATCGAATTAGCTTCCTTTTCGCCTTTCAATCACGTTGAGCGAGATTTTGTTGTGAAGATAGCCGAGATGTTGGGTTCAACTATTATCTCTACTAAAATATCTGATCGCACCAAAAAACTCTTGGACGATACGCAAAAAACCAACCAAGAGATGCGAGAGAAGGAAGAGGAATTGAGGCAAAATATGGAAGAGTTATCTGCCTTGCAAGAAGAGTTGCACAGAAACCAAGCCGAGCTTTTGCACCTCAAAAATAATTTAGAATTAGAAGTGAAACAGCAAACTGGCGATCTCCTTCGCCAGAAAGAAAGCCTTGAAATAAGCGAGGAGAAAGCCCATAGAAAAGAAAAACAAGTGATCGCCATATTGAATGGCATGGATTCGGCCATATTTTTAGCCACAGAAGAAGGTAAAATATTAGTGGCAAATGAAACTGCAAGTAGCTTGTTTGGCATTTCTGCCAAAGAAATACTTAATGCCAATGTGAACGATTACTTTGTGACTGAAAAAATACGTATGCGTAAAGCATTTCATGCCCAAGTAAGCAATGCCAAAGGGGAAAAAATACCTGTTGAGGCCATTGTAAACAAACTCGGAATCGATGGTGTAAAATGCAATCTATTCAACCTTATACTTCCCAAATAGCAACTTTTTTATTTCTACTTTTAAACAATTATGCAGCAATAATTTTCATAAATAGCTGAACTACTGCTATTTATAAATGAATTATTGTTAATAAATCAGCTACAGTATTACCATTCTGTTAATATTGAAATAGTGAATATTTTTTTTCCTAGTTTTGAGAAAAGCAATCAATGCTAACTATTGTGTAATTGCTTTTTTCACTCAACTCCCAAAAAAATGACTAGAAAAACTACCATTTTCGCGCTAGCGATTGCGTTTTTTATGCAATATTCAGTATTATTAGCACAAGAGTTAGCTGTTATTTCACCCGATGATTCTACCAAAAGTGTGGATTTTATGGATATGTCGCTTGAAGAGATGATGAATATGAAAATTACTACTACATCTCGTACTGGAGCTGAAAAATCAAATGATGCTCCCGCCACTGTGAGAGTAGTAACAGAAGATATGATTAACAAAAGAGGTTATATGTCTTTATTAGATGTGTTGAGAGACTTGCCTGAGTTCAAGATTGATTTTGGCGTAGATCCACGCTGGATGAACGACATTACACTGAGGGGTATTCGTGGCATGGATAAGTTTATCATTCTCTTAGATGGGGTTCGAATTTCTTCTCCCACCAATGATATTATAGCCGTTATGGAAAATTACCCTGTGCACATGGCAAAGCAGATCGAGGTAGTGTACGGCCCAGCATCTGCACTTTATGGAGCCGATGCTTTTTCAGGAGTAATCAATATTATTACCAAAAAAAATGACAATGAAATCAGAGGAATAAACCTCAATGCGCAATTGAGAGGTGGTATGTACAATACTTACTTGGGCAACTTGCATTTGTCCTACAAATTCAGCTCCAAAGTGGAATTCAATGTTGGGGGACAATACTTTTTTGATGCGCAACCCCCTTTAGAAAACTTTTACAAAAAAGAATATGGCAATACAGATTCGATATTGCAATCTGGCACCTTCCCTACTATATTTGGTCCTATTACTCCTAAAGCCCCAATAGACAAATCAAAAAACAATAATTTGTCTGCCTATGCAGCATATTTCAATTTATATATAGGTGATTTTAAGATTTCTTACTTTAGAAATTATAGCAGATCGCCTTCTACGCAGGCTAACTCTCCTGCCAATGCGGTCTACAACGATGCCTCATACTTCGGGCACATCATCAACAACATAAATATTAACTACAACAAAAGCATTTCCGAAAAAATATCATTGAATTCATTTTTGATTTTTAATCGCTATGATCTGGACAACAAATCTAACTTCAGGAATGTATTTACAAACATGGAACCAGCTTACTTATTTGCTTATGGGTGGATGGCAAAAGCAGAGCAATTGGTATCGTACAAAGCAAATGATAAATTTAGCATTACAGCTGGTGCTACTTATGAATATTACACATCTGTACCCCGAAGTAATAATTTGCAAAATCCTTTATCAGGAGATGCAACATCAGGAATATTAGTAAACAGTATTGACGTTACGCAAACACCAAATGGTATTCCGGTCGATTTAGTCAAAATTAACTATCAGAACATAGGCGCATTAGTCCAAATGACATACAAGCCTATAAAAAAAGTAATCATAACTGCTGGCTTGAGAAGTGATAACTATATATACGCCAAACCTGAAGACAAGTATTTGCAAAATGCAGAGGCTCGTACTTTAAGCACTTTAAATCCAAGAATAGGTGTGGTATACAACCCTGATAGCATGGTTACATTAAAAGCCATGTTTGGTACAGCCTTTTTGGCACCTTCTCCTCAAAATATGTTTGACAGGTATGGTACATTTAATTTTAACAACTCAGGTTCTGGTTTGCCTCCAGTTTATTCATTCTTCTTTCAACTACCAAATGCACAGTTGAAACCACAAAGACTTACTACATTGGAATTTACAGCAAAGATAAGGCCTACAAAAAATAGTTCGATTGGAATTACTCCTTATTATACTATGATCACAGATTTGATAAGCCCTGTGTCGGATACAAACAGAATTCAATCTATTTACCCTACTAAAACTTATGCAGGCTATCCAATAATTGGTGGCATACAGATAAACGACAATTTAGGAACTCAAAATGTATACGGAATCACTTTTGAAACTGATTATTTGATAAGTTTTAATAGTCGTTTTAATATACTTCCATACCTAAGTGTTTCATATACTGACGGCACCATTGATATTGATGGCAGTGGACCATTAGCCCCAAGAGATTTAAGAGGTGTATCGCCCCTTAGTTCAAAGATTGGTGGCACTACCAACATTGGAAAATTTAGCCTTTCAATCAATATGTTGTTGTTTTCAGACCAACGTACTTTCGATGCAGCTTCTGTAAAAGCCTCGGAACCAACCAAATACCAAACTATCGATGGTTATTTTCTTTTGAATGCAAATGCGAGTTTTAGGGCCACAAAATGGTTGAATTTCTTCGTTCAAGGAAGTAATTTATTGGATCAAAGATATAGAAATGTGAATATTGGAGCCGCTCCTGAATCGGCAGGCGCAGGTTCATCGGCAGTAGAGTTCGCCAATGGCATGCCTCAATATCCAGTGAGAGTACAATTAGGTGTTCAAGCTCGTTTTTAATGCACGGTATCACAATTTATTACAAATCACCACATTCTAGTAGAAAATATTCAAGGTACTATTTCAATATCGAAATCTAACTAACAAGGGATAATCTA
>JBJXGB010000129.1:0-15377 GCA_046152935.1 Cytophagales bacterium | reverse complement strand
GGCTCCAGTGGCCTAAGCAATGCTGTAGCGATTGGGACTAATGCCACTGTAGGCGGCAGCAATATGATGGCTTTGGGCGGCACAGGCTCTAATGCTGTGCGTGTTGGAATAGGAACGGGTAGCCCTTCAGTTAGAGTACATATAGTTGGCGATGCTTTAGGCAACGATGATCTGACCATAGAAAGTTATGCACCAAGCGCAAATTCAGCTAGTTTAAGTTTAAGTAAAGCTAGAGGTACGGACGCTTCAAAACTTCCAATTACTGCAGGCGATAGAATTGGCGTAGTTTTTTTTGATGGATACAATGGAACAGTTTTCAGTCGTTCAAGTTATATCGCTGCTTTTGCAGAAACAGATTATGGTACATCTGTCAATTCAAACTTAGTTTTCTATACTGCTTCAAATGGAATTCCTACTGAAAAAATACGAATAACCGCTGATGGCAATGTGGGTATAGGCACAGGTACTCCCAACCAGAGGCTTGCTATAGTAGGCAATAGCTCTGTAACAGGGGTTGGCTATTTTAGCAGCATTGCAGGTTTGGCTCTCAATGGGGCAACTGCTGGAAGCGTGGTTACTGTAGATGGTACTGGTAAACTAGGTTTTGGTACACTAGCAAGCGGTGGCGGTAGCCTCTCTGGCGCAGGCCAAACCAACGGCCTAGCCTATTACACCAGTGCCAATACCCTCACCTCCAATGGCAGCAACCTAAGTTGGAACGGCCGCGAAATGAATATGAATGGCATTCGCTTCTACACCACCAGCACAGGTCCAAATAGCAGCTTGGTAATAGGCAAAGACGCTGGTAACACTACCTTCATAGGTGTCAATAACAATTTCATTGGCTACAATGCAGGATACAAGAACACCACGGGAGATGACAACAACTTCCTTGGCTTTTGGGCAGGACTAAATAATGCAACGGGATCTGCCAACAACTTTCTAGGCTCTGGAGCAGGGTATAGCAACACAACAGGTTCTGACAACAACTTTCTAGGCAACCAGGCGGGAACCAGCAACACTACAGGAGGGGGAAACAATTTCATAGGTGCCAATGCAGGCTTAACTAATACTGTTGGTAACAATAACATTGCCATTGGTAGAGAGGCTGACATGGCTTCAAATAATTTAACCAACGCGATCGCGATCGGTTTTCAAGCCAAGGTAGGTGGCAGCAATATGATGGTATTGGGTGGTACTGGGGTTTATGCGGTGAATGTGGGGATTGGTACTTCTACGCCTGGGGCTCCTTTGGATGTAAGAGCAAGCGGATTTGCTGGAAATGGCGAACTGATCGCTCAGTTCGGTACTGGTGCTAGTCCCAGAGTAAGGATATATGATGAGTTTTCTGGACCGAACCTAGGCCCGAGAATATATTTTAATGCAGGGGCGATAGGAATTATAGAAGGAGGGGGCAATATTGCAATAATGCCAGCCACTGGAAATGTGGGAATCGGAACAACAGCACCTGGGGCAGCTTTAGATGTTATAAACGCAGCAAATGGTATTCGTATCAATCAATGGTTAAGTACAGGGGCTTCAGTTGGCGGGGGTGCGTATGTTGGTACAAATATCTACCGAAATCTCTCTGACAATGTCTGGAAATATACAAATACACACCTAAACATTGGTGGAGCAGCCATACAGTTCAATGGAAATGATGGTGCTGCAACGGAGAATGACATTTTATTTGTAAGGACAAATACCCCTGGCACCGTAAACGCTGATGCCACAGTGTTGGAAAGCATGAGAATAAAAGGAGGAACTGGTTTTGTGGGCATTGGAACTTCCACACCTGAATTTCCGCTAGACATCAATAGATCTGCAACAGGCACTTTTACAGCTGCCAACTTTTTCCAAAATAGTGGTGCTTTGGCAAATGGCGCAGGTACTATAGGTGTCTCTGTTCGGGCAACTGGTGCGTTTTGGAGTACGGGTAGCAGTAATTCAGGTGGATTTTATGTAAGTTCAGACCAACGTATTAAGAGAAAAGTTGGCTTGAGTGACTCACGCAATGATTTGTCTACTTTGATGAAGTTGAAGATCACTGACTACAAGTACACTGATAGTCTAAATACAGGAAATGTTCAAGTAAAGGGTGTGTTTGCTCAGGAAGTAGAAAAAGTTTATCCGCAAGCCATATCTAAGCAAACCAACTGGATACCCAATATTTATGCCGTGGCTGAACAAGTTGCTTTTGATGAAGCCAACCAAACTCTTAAAGTAACCATAAATAAAACGCATGGTTTGACAATAGGTGACAAAGTGAAATTGATTTCAAATGCAAGTGGAGAAAAACCAGCTATGGTGGTATCAGTAAATGGCAATTCTTTCACAGTCAACAAGTGGACTGAAAAGAGCGAAAAGATTTTTGTTTATGGCAAAGAAGTAAATGATTTCCGCATTGTAGATTATGATCGCATTTTCATTTTGGGTATTAGTGCCATTCAAGAATTAAACAAAAATCTAGAAGCCGAAAAAGCCAAGAACATGCAATTGGAACTCCAAATACAAAAGATGGAAGCCGAAAGCAAAGGCATAAAAGCCGAAATAGAAATGATCAAAACCCATTTAGGGTTGGAAGTGAAGGGGCAGAAGTAAAAGATTGGCCAGATTTGACAACTTTTCAAAAGTTGTCAAATCTTGGAAAGTTGTCAAATCTTGCAAACGGACAAACGAATAAAACAATGGCTAAAACAGCACATTATCATACAAAGTTTGAAGAAGAATGTTTCTACCACATATATAACCGTAGCGTAGATAAAAAGCCCATGTTCAAAAATGAAGGCAATTATGTATATTTTTTGAAACAGTACGACAAATACCTTTCTGCCGTGGTAGACACCTATGCCTATTGCTTGTTGGGCAATCATTTTCATTTGCTGGTGCGGGTACTAGATTTGACAACTTTTCGCGACCAAAATTTGACAACTTTTCAAAAGTTGTCAAATTTATCTACCCACGAAATCGTAAGCCATCAATTCCGAAAATTTTTCCAATCGTATTCCATGGCTTTTAACAAACAGCAAGAAAGAACAGGAACATTGTTCCAAACGCCATTCAAGCGCAGTCTGATCAGCACTGATAGCTATTTTACCCAAATCGTATTTTATATTCATGCCAATCCACAAAAACACGGGTTCACAGAAGATTTTAAAACTTGGGAATGGAGTTCCTACAACAGAATATTGATCGAAAAACCTAGTAAATTGAAGAAAGGAGAAGTGATTCAATGGTTTGGCGATCTGGCTGGTTTCAAACAATACCACACCCAACCCATTGCGCTGGATGAAAACATTGATTTAGATGAATAGATTTGTCACAGCTAGCACAGTAATTGACGCTTAAACCACATAGTTTGAATAATTTTCTAAAAGTATTCGCATTTAAAATATTCATTTTTTTCAGTGCCTTGTCAACTTTTAGCCAGTCTGCCATCGTATCTGGTGGTGAGGGTGTAGCTGTTGGTGACGGCTTTGTATCTTATAGCATCGGGCAGATCGATTTTAATTATTTTGGCAATGTATCTTTGGGTGTACAGCAGCCTATTTACGATTTTTCGCCACCTGCCAGGCTTGGTCAAACCATTACTGGCTTCGCTGCTGTGCCCGTGCTAACTGTTGGTGGCGTGTATCAAATTTCCAATGTCATTGGCGGCAATTCGGGCAACCCTATCATTTACACAAGCAGCGACCTTGCGGCCCTCAATGTGCTTGGCAATACTTTGATAGCATTCAACAGTGGTGTTTTCACCGTCACAGCTTCTCAATTGGGCAATAGTAGTTATTTTCCAGCCACCTCAATAGGACAAGTAGTGACAATATTAAGTGGCACAGCCGCCAAAGCCTCGCAACTAATCGTATCTACCATACCATCGCCTATTGTATTGAAAGTGGGTGAGGCTATCGCGTTAACGGCCATTGCCACAAGTGGCTTGCCAGTGAGCTACAGTATTGGTACTGGCAGCTCGGTGACCATCAGTGGCGATAGTTTAAAGGCCATCGGTGTAGGAGGTAGCACCATCACCATTGGCCAAGCTGGCAATACTGCCCATTTTGCAGCCCCACCCATTACAATCAATATTCTCATCACCGACATCGACCAGCCCGTATCGACTGTGGCGGGGGTTTTTGGGATCAGCACTGCCATACCTGGCACACAGACAACTTACAAGCAATCTTTGACAGGGGCAGGCTACACCTACCAATGGAGTTTTGATCCAGATCAGAATGAGGTTAGTTTTATAGATGGTACTACCAGCCCCGATGCCACCATCAAGTTTGGCAAAGGTGCTGTAAGCGGCTTAGTAGTAAGTGCAGTGTACGATGCAAATGGCAATCTGGTGGCGTACTATACGTTTCCGGTCAATATCGACAATACAGTATCGAGCGATATAGCAACACTGGCCAATCAGCTCCCCGAGATCGGCTGTACACCCAAGCCTTCCGATTGCAACAGTAGCTATATCAGGTCGTTTTCGGTGGGTAAGTTGGCCAATGTTAATAGCGGTTGCAGTCCATCTGGCTATGGCGATTTTACTAATACTGGCAAGATCGATTCTCTATTTATGGGCGAAAGCTACGATGCTACCCTTGCCAGTGGCGGCCAAGCAAAGGCCTATTTCGGCATTTGGATAGATTACAATAGAGATGGCACCTTTGGCGATCCTGGCGAATTTATTGGCAGTTCGCTATCGAGCGATAGCTTATTTACTGTACCCAACCTGTTGGTAGCCAACGACCCCGATTTTGTTGGCCCAAGGCGATTGAGAATAAAAATGCAGACTACTGGTTCGCTGTCTGCTACGCAATCGTGCCAAGACGTGGGTGGCGAAGGCGGGGAAACAGAAGATTATTTAGTGTTTATTCAACAAGCCGATCGCCTAAAAGCGCCCAATATCATTACACCAAACAACGATGGCAAAAACGATCTCTTTATCATCAAAGGTATCAACACCCGCAAAGAAAACAGGCTTGTAATTGTAAATCGATGGGGCGATAAACTTGTGGAAAGGATCAATTACGCAAATAATTGGGATGGCAAATCTGATATAACCTTAGACTATCTGCCAAGAGGTACCTATTTTTTCTTCTTCACCAATGGAGGCGATTCCATTCAGGGGTTTGTAGAGGTGTTGACAGATTAAAAATAATGACGGCCTGTTTCTTTTAATAAAGCATTGATAGTTAGAATTAGAATAGACCACCTTTTCGCAATTTTCTGCCTTTAATATTCTTTTGCCCGACACGCCAAGTGATTTTAAGCCACCGTCTAGCTCCTTTAGTAGTGGTTTTGTGAGCAACTTCTATACACTTCTAAATTTCCTGCCTATATTGGCTTTTTGACTAATAAACCAAGTTATTTGCCCTGCGTGGTAGTGATGCCGAGATATTCCTCGCAACACTTCTAAATGATTTGACACCACAATAGATTTGACAACTTTTCAAGATTTGACAACTTTTCAAAAGTTGTCAAATCTATCACAGATAATGCAAGAAGTTTTTTGCATTAAATCATTATATTTGAAATTATTAAAATATCATGATGGGTCTCATACATGCCGAAATAGAATTGATAAATGGAATAGAACTAGGAATGGTTTCAAAGCATTTGATAGATAAGGAAGATGTAAAACGCATCTGGGTGAATGCATTGGTAGATACTGGCAGCTATATGTTGGCAATCAACGAAAATATCCAAGAGATATTGGGGCTGGCTGTAGTAGAAAAAAGGAATGCCGAATTGGCAAATGGTCAAATAATATCGTGCGATGTGGTAGCTCCGGTGGAACTGCGGTTTAAAAACAGGGCCACCACATGTAGAGCTATTGTACTTCCAGGTGATTCAGAAGTGCTTTTAGGGGCAATACCATTGGAAGATATGGATGTAATTATTCATCCACTTAGGCAAGAGTTGATGGTAAATCCAGATCACCCTACCATGGCACAAATGAAACTAAAGTAGACATAACAAAACATATTACCCACAAACTAAAGTATGACAGCAGTTTTGCCCAATACTTTACAAACCACAACAATAAACCGCTCATATAGATTTGCTAAAAAATTAGTTTGTAAAGATTTGAGATGATGAACCTTAAATTCATAGTAGTAAATATTTTTTTGGCCATTTCATGTGCAGTGCTGTCAAATGCCCAAGAGCTTCCAGCGTTGTCGTACTTTATGAACAACCGCGTGCTTTACAACCCTGCGGCTGCTGGCACCAATGAGACCCAATTTACTGCGAGTTTGGCTGTACGCCCAGGTTGGGCAGGCACTTCTGGGCTATTGTGGGCTGAGTATAAGTTTATTCCCTACAATATGGCAGCAGCTATAAGTGTATTTCAAGATCGGATAGGAGCTAATGTAAATACCAATTTTATGGCCAACTATGCGTACCATCTTTATCTCACCAAAAGATCAAAACTTTCGCTAGGGTTGAGTGCTGGTGCAGTTTCGTTTTCATTTGGCGATGGCGAGATTACAAACGTCTGGGACGAAGGCGATCAATCTTATCTAAAAGCCATCTACGCCACTACCCTACCCAAGTTTGGTTTTGGTGTGCAATACTACAACAAGCAATTCTTCGCCTCCTTGTCCATCCCCGACATCGTAATGGTAGGGACAGCATTGTATCAAAGACTGAATGAAGGCAATTTTTTCCAACGCAAACGCAACTACGTTGCTATGGCGGGCTACAATTTTAAGATTTCTGATAAATACGTGCTAAACCCCAATGTATTGTTTCTTTATCATCCTATAAGTGGAGCCAAAGTAGATGCCAATTTGCAGGTAAAACTGCTCGATTATTTCTGGATAGGTGCCACCTACTCCACCTCTGGCAATCACAACCTGATGGCTGGCACCCAACTATCTTCGCGCATGAGGTTTGGCTATGCGTATATATTTATAAATACAAATGCAACCAGCGTGCTCTCTACCCACGAGGTAAATCTTGTATTGTTTCTCGACAATCTTTTCCAGCCCAAGCAAAACTAATCTAGTGCAAGCAATATCAAAGCCAATCGTCTACTTTAATGCTAAATTGAAGCCAAAGATACTTTTATCGCTTCTTATTCTAGTATTGTACTTGTACTCCGCCACCCGAGTGGCCGCAGCCAAGCCTGCTGATTTAGAGAAATATTGGGAGCGAACACAATATTTGTATGCAAATGGTTCGTACTACGAGGCAGAAGTAGAGGCTATTAAGGTCGTTTCTAAGAAGCAAAACCGTAAATCTATTGGCAGAAATTACATTAATATCCTATTGCTGCAAGCGAGAGCCATGCAAAAGCAATTTAGATTTAAAGATGCTAGTCGCATAGCCAGCAAGGCCGATGCTTACATAAAGATACTGACCAAAGCCACCATGCGGCAAGATGCAAATATGATGCTCTGCGAATACTACCTAGAAGAAGGTAACATTTTGGCCGCAGACCAGCTATTTGCCACCAACATTGCCGATTCGCTCGTCAATACACCGGCTACAAGTCGTATTCAGGGCGATGCCAAACTAGTGAAAGGCAGTATCTTAACAACGATGGGATATCCCAAAGCAGCTATTCCTCTTTTAGAAGAAGCAACTGCCTATTTTAAAACTCATTTGACAGGAGTGCAGGACAATGAGCGTTATTTCAGCAATAAAGCCTTGAATGAATTGGCGATAAAAGAAAAGTATGCACAGTCGAACTATACGCTGGCAAACGCACTTATAAAGGTTGGCAAGCTACGAGACGCAGAAATCGCACTATCAGCCCTGATAGCTTGGGCAAACACCAATTTGCCCAAAGATCATTGCTTTAATTACCGTCCTTACCAAGCGCTAGCCGCGTTATATGAGCAAGAATATGCCATAGATAAAGCCATCACCGCCTATACAAACGCCTATACCAGAAACCCGCATAGCGATAATGAGTATGAAAAGCAAGGCAGTTTGCTAACACTCGTTATGAAAAACAACAGCTACGGCAATCGCTTAGAAGCTCGAAACTATATCAGAAGATTGGAAATAAAAGCCAATACAAACATAGCTGCTAAGAGATCGGCCCAATTGGCTTACGAAATTAGCTTGTGTCAAGTGCAGTTTTTAGATCAGTCTTACAGTATTGCATTAGCGCATGTAGCCCGGCTAGAGAGGGCTTTCGCATTTGTGGCCGAAACCCACCCGTACGCTCAAGCTTTGCTCGATATGAAGAAAGATGTGCATTACTACCAAGGCAATTTCAAATTGTACAAACAGGTACTGGAAAAAATAGCAAAGATCCGAGGCAGGTCTATTGGCATTCAATGTCCCGCATTTCATTGCTACAAAATGGAAATCGCGTTGGCAGAAATCTATTTTGGCAAAGATTTGATAGCAGCCACACGTATTTACAACCGAAGTTATCATAAATGCTTAATAAATGAATTAGAATTCGCTTCCGTTGCCAATGCCAAGTATCTATCTGGTCTAGCAGATTTGTTTTGTCGCAATTTTAGATATGATTCTGCTTTGGTGATGCAAGAAAAAGCTGTGCAGGCAAATAAAGACATGCTTGGCGAACGTTCGATTGCCTACACCCATGCACTGTCGAAACTATCGGAGATTCAATTGATGGCAGGTGAATATCAAGCTGCTTTGGCATCGCTATCCATTGCCGAAAAACTATCGGAAAGCAAGAAGGGATTGACCGTCGAAAACCTAGCAATGCAGATCCAATTGGTAAAAAGCAATAGACTGCTTGGAAACTTCGCTAAGAGCAACGGGCACATGAGCAATATCAAAAAGGAAATCAACGCCATTGCTCATCTGCCTTTTGCATACAGCCAACTCGCTGGTGCAGAGCAAGCTGCGTTGTATTTTGCGGAAGGTATTTTTTATAAGGCTGGTAAAATAAGTGCCACCGTCAGACAAGAAACTGAGGCCGCAGGCGGAAACGATATGCCTTGGCTTCCAGCAGCTTACGAAACAGATGCCAAAGTAAATATTGTGTCAGGTAATTTTGCCAACAGCACCCATGCATTGCAAACAGGCTTGGCGTTGTCGCAAGACAAAAGTTTTGATCGCTCAAAATGGCTGCTGATACAAGCCGATTATTTGATTGCCATTTCAGACTACCAAGAAGCAATGGAGGCTGCCAAAGCAGCAGATGACATAAGAAGAATAGCGATGGGCGCCAATCATTTTTACAGATACGAAACCATTGCAAAAATTGCCCAGATCAAAAGCCTAATGCCAAACATTGCTGCAATTGAGATTGAAAACTTGTATAAAGATGCAATCGCTATCATTTCCGCCTCTTTGGGGGTTGAAAATATCTTCTATTTTCAGACAGAGCAGAAATTGGCAGAGTTCTATCTAAAAACTGGCCGTGAATTAGAGGCCTTGACCCTACTTTTGAAAGAATTGCAGTATTGGGAAAACGCTTCAATAGGCTCAGGCTACACCATTGCTAGCATCAAAGCTTTGGTTGGAACTGCCTACTACTTGCAAAAAGACTATGCTAACGCTGCAGCCTACTATGCCGATGCAAGCAAGGCTTATAAGTTTATATTCAACGATCAACATCCCGATTATTTACGCACACAAAGTAAACTTGCTAGGGTTTTCTACATGACAAACGAGGGAGAAAAAGCCATCGCCATTATGCAAGAAATAGTATTAAGTGCGATCGACTATTCCAAAAGGTATTTTTCTTCTTTAAGCTTTAGGCAGCGAAACCGATATTGGAATTCATTTAAAGAAGAGTTTGAATTTTATACATTTTTGATGGTAGAAAATGGTGGCGGAAACAATTTGGCCAAAGTGGAAAGTTTGTATAATGTGGTGATCTCGACAAAAGGCATGCTTTTAAGCTCCGATATTAAACTTAGAAAAAAAATAATGAATGGAAAAGACACCGTTCTTATTCGCGTGTTTAATAATTGGCTTGCCCAGAAGGAATTGCTCACCTACGCCAGTGCCCTCAATGAGGTCGAGCAAAAAGAGCAAGGTATTTCGGCTAAAAATATTGAAAAAGAGATTGAAAAGTTAGAAAAAGAGATAGGACAACGAAGCAACATCTTTGCAGTAGAAGGCAAAAAGAATAATATCGCCCTCAAACAAGTAGCAACATCGCTAAACGAGAATGAATACGCCATTGAAATAGTACGGTACAGAATGTTTAACAGCGTATTTGTCGATACGGTAAAATATGCCGCCATCATCATTGCAAAAAATGAGCCTACTCGGCTTGTAGTGTTGCCCAACGGTACTTACATGGAAACAAAATTGCTCAAATACTACCGAAATTCTATCATTTTTGGGCAAAAAGACGATATTTCTTATCAAAGCTACTGGCAGCCCATCAAAGAATACCTAAACGACAGTGCTACCATTTATCTTTCTTCAGAAGGCGTATACAACCAAATAAATATAGAGACGCTTCGCAACAACATCGGTCAATATGCGATCGATAAAAATCAGTTTGTTCTACTCACCAATACCAAAGATATTGTGTCCAACACTGATACAGAAGCAGAATCAAACGCCAAAGGGGCTTACGTTGTGTGTGGCAATCCTGCATTCTACTCCAAAACTTTCACTGGTGTCAATCATATTCCTTCTCTGAACGGGGCAGAACTAGAAGCAAACATGATTGACCAATTGCTGCAAAAGAATAAAAAGAAGGTGCTAAAAATCACCTCCCAAGATGTAAGCGAAGAATTGGTAAAAAAAATGGATAGTCCCAAGGTATTTCACATTGCTACGCATGGCTACTTTAACGAAGCTGATGAGAAAAACACCAATGAAGACCGCAATCCCTTGTTGAATTCAGGCCTACTGCTCTCTAATGCGGGCGATATTTTAGGCGAGGCGGGCTCATACATCAATAAGCAGGAAGGAATACTCACCGCCTACGAAGCTCTAGATCTAAATTTTGACCAGACAGAATTGGTAGTTTTGAGCGCATGTGAAACTGGTCGAGGCGAGGTGCAAGCTGGCGAAGGCGTGTACGGCTTGCAACGCTCCTTTTTGATTGCAGGCTCTAAAGCAGTGATTCTCAGCTTATTTAAGGTAAATGATGAAGTTACCCAACTTTTGATGAAGGAATTTTACCAGCAATGGTTGGCCATTGGCAATGCCCGAGCAGCTTTTAAGTACGCCAAAAGAAAAATCAAGAAAACTTATCCCGAGCCGATCTATTGGGGCGCATTTGTGATGATCGAAAGCGACCCAAAGCGGTTGGGCAAATCGAGTCCGATTTAAGATTTGCCAACAATATGTTAAAGCCCGTTTGAAAAAAACAATTGCCATTCTTCTGTTTTATTTTTTGCCATTTCTAGTTGTTGAAGCGCAAGTTGAAGACTTGTTTTCAAAACAAAATTCGCTAAAATATGCCCAGTATTTGATTGATAATCAGGATTATAACCTTGCGGCAAGCGAATATTCAAGATTGCTAAAACTCGAGCCAGACAATGATTCTCTACGTCTGAAAACGATTATTTTATTTAAAATCTCAAACCAAATCGACTCCGCTTTTTTCTATATTAATGGCTTTGAGTTCAAGCATTTGGCTTTTGAAAGAGAATACGCAAATCTGAATTTGATAAGCGAAAACTGGAAAACACTTGAAGAATTTGTGAAAACATCTTCATTTACCGAAAACGAAAAGCAAATGCTGGTCTTACATACCTTGATGTGGCAAGGCAAATGGAAAAAAGCCCAAAAACAACTCGAAAATGTGGCTATTGAGGGCATGGAAAAAATATTCGCCTACAATAGATTGGTGGAAGAAGGCATAAAATCTCCTCATAGAAATATGGCTTTGGCACTAGCCATGTCTGCAATGGTGCCGGGTTTGGGCAAAGTATATGCTGGAGCTCCCTTGGAAGGCCTATCTACTTTTGTGATTACAGGATTTTTGGCGTTCTCGGCATACCGTGGATTTATTCAAAAAGAAGAACTCAGCATTCCAGGATGGATATTCGGAGCTGGGTTTGTTGGGTTTTATGTTGGAAATATTTACGGAACGGTAAAACAAGTGAAGAAATTTAATGAAAAGTACAAGTCAAAACTTAAATCTAATGTCAAAACGCTTGTTATGGGTGATTTTTAGTTTTGGGATATTTGCAAATGGTTATGCTCAAACTATGGCAAATCTAAAATATGATGCCGTTCTTCTTATGGATAAAGGAGATCATAAAAAAGCCATTCCGTTGCTGAAAAGGTGTTTGTTTTTTGCTGATACTTCATCAAAATTCGATATTTTAGTGCAATTGGGTGATGCAAATGTTGCCATTGATAGCTTTGAAAATGCGCATACCTTTTACCAATCTGCTTTGCAATTGGCACCAAATGATAGTCTTTCAGATGAGCTTATTTTTAAGGCTACGGCATTATTTCTCAAACAACGCAACTCAAAACAGGCTTTGCAAATGATGGAAAACAATCTTAAAAGTCTCAATTCCAGCTATTTTACCGAAAGGAAATATTTTTATCAAGCATTGGCACATTTCAAATTGCAAAACTATAAGGCTGCTGAACATGAATTTCAACAATGTTTTCAAGCAGAGAACCAGCCATTGAGCGATTCTATCCATTTGGTTTTTGAAAAATTGTCTCGCACACATTTTTACAATCCCAAAAAAGCCAAAACCTTGAGTAAGATCTTGCCAGGCTTGGGGCAATTGTATACGAAGGATTATAAAAATAGCCTTAATTCTTTTGGTTTGAATGCTGGTTTATTGGCTTTAGGAATTTGGAGTGCCATTATTTACACTCCCTTTGATGGCATTATTTGGATAGCTCCTTGGCTTCGAAGGTATTATGTTGGTGGTTACAAAAAAGCGGAATTGATTGCCATTTCCCAAAATGAAAAAATTGAGAATTGGTATTTGATGCGGATTATGAATATCTTATCTCCTACATCTGAGGCTGGAGGCAATTCAAATGAAAATTGAATAGAATTGGGTATCAACCCATTTTGGTTTTAACCCATCAATTACAAAATTAAAATGCAGCCATTTTTCGAAACAAAAATTGAATTTTTAAAGGGAATAGGTCCTCAAAAAGCGCAAATTCTAAATAAGGATTTGGCCATTTTTACTTTTGGCGATATTGTTCAGCATTATCCCTTTCGTTATGAAGACCGCACCATTTTTCATCGTATTTCGGAAGTGAACGATGCCCATAATTTTGTGCAGATCAAAGGCAGAGTAAACCATGTAGATTTGTTGGGAAATGCAGATAAGAAACGCTTTGTCGCTTATTTCACCGATGGAAAAAATGAAATTGAACTGATTTGGTTTAGAAGCATCGCTTATGCTTCCAAAGTAGTAAAGCCTTTTGGCGAATACGTAGTGTATGGCCGCCCGACTTGGTATCACGATTCTTTTAGTTTGGCACATCCTGAGATAGAGCCACTTAGCACAGCACTAGACAAAGCTGGCACTTTCCAACCTGTGTATCATACCACTGAAAAATTGAAGAATTTCGGTATGGATAGCCGTGGCTTTTCTAAAGCGATGAAGCCCATGTTGGAACAAGCTTTGCCGCATATTCGCGAAACATTACCAGCTTATTTAGTCTCAGAATTTGGCTTGAGGGATAAAAAATCGGCTTTATACGGTATTCATTTTCCAAAAAACGAAGCCGACCTCAATCACTCGCTACAAAGACTCAAGTTTGAGGAACTTTTTTACAATCAGCTCAAAATAATTCAGCTCAAATCAGGCACCAAAGAAAATATTAAAGGACTGATTTTCAGGCAGATACCCTTCGTAAACGAATTCTATAAATTGCACTTGCCATTTCCGCTTACCAATGCACAAAAAAGAGTAATCCGTGAAATTTATGACGATATGAAAACTGGCAAGCAAATGAATCGTTTGCTGCAAGGTGATGTCGGCAGCGGGAAGACAATTGTTGCATTTATTGCCATGCTCATGGCTATCGACAATCAGTCGCAGGCTTGTTTGATGGCACCTACGGAAATATTGACCGAGCAACATTTCGTAACTATTTCAGAATGGGCTGCCAAATTGGGCTTAAAAACGGCCAAACTCACGGGTTCAACGAAGAAATCAGATCGAAAAATCATTTTGGAAGGCTTGCTTTCTGGTGAAATACAATTGCTGATCGGTACGCATGCTTTATTGGAAGACACCGTTCAGTTCAAAAATTTGGGTTTGTGTGTAATTGATGAACAACATCGTTTTGGTGTTGCTCAACGTTCTAAACTATGGCAAAAGCGCAGTTTTTTGAATGAAAATGAACAAACACCTACATTTCCGCACATTTTGGTGATGACGGCCACACCCATTCCCAGAACTTTAGCCATGACTTTTTATGGCGATCTGGATGTGTCTGTTATTGATGAAATGCCAGCGGGACGAAAACCCATCAAAACTGTGCACCGGATGGAGAGCCAAAGATTGGCAGTTTTCGGGTTTTTGAAACAAGAAATCGCTTTAGGTAGACAGGTTTACATTGTATATCCTCTTATAGAAGAATCTGAAAAAATGGATTTACAAGATTTGGTAAATGGCTACGAATCTATTTGCCGCGAATTTCCAAGGCCGGACTATCAGGTTTGTATGGTACATGGCAGAATGAAAGCGGCAGAAAAGGAGGTGGAAATGCAACGATTTACAAAAAATCAGGCTCAAATCATGATGGCGACTACCGTGGTGGAAGTGGGTGTAAATGTGCCTAACGCTTCTGTGATGCTTATTCAAAATGCCGAGCGATTTGGTCTGGCACAATTGCATCAATTGCGTGGCAGGGTTGGGCGTGGAGCCGAGCAATCGTATTGTATTTTGATGACAAGTAATAAACTTTCGCACGACACCAGAGAAAAACTTTCCACTATGGTACGCACCAACAATGGTTTTGAAATAGCTGAAGCAGATTTGAAACTCCGTGGACCAGGCGATTTAATGGGAACCCAGCAAAGTGGTGTTTTAGATTTGTTGATTGCTGATTTGGGCAAAGATCAAGAACTTTTGAAACAAGCCAGAGCGGCCGCCCAATCGGTATTTGACTCTGACAGATATTTACAAAAACCTGAAAATCAAATGATTAAAGTCCAAATTGAAAGCCACAGAAGGGATACGGTAAATTGGAGTAGAATTAGTTGATTAGCAACTAAATCAGAAAAATATTACTACTCGGAATCACCTTCATCTGATTCAGCCTCAAATAAATATTGGCAAGTGTTGCTACATCTCGTTTGCAATATTCTGCTATTCTACTTAAATCATTTTGACTGTAGTACGTAAAATTTACTTGACTTCCGTCAATATCACTTTTACTGGTTTCTACTTCTAAAACGGCAGCCAACAATTCCAATGAAGTATACGCTTTTTTATCGCCAAATCGCCACATTTCCATTGTATCGTAATGCGTAACCTCCCATG
>JBJXGB010000123.1:0-6868 GCA_046152935.1 Cytophagales bacterium | reverse complement strand
GAAAAAGCGTATGGTTGGATTCAAATTAGGTATGTAGAAAGCGAAAAAACCTATTTTTATTTAGACAAATCTGAGGATACAAAACTGAAATCGTATTTAGTGAAATCTGATTTTGTTTGTGTTGAAAAAATGGAGGGTGAATGGGCCTACTGTACCTATTTTGGCAAAAAAATATCGAAAGGTTGGATGAAAATGAAGGACTTCAATACGATATAAGCCGCAAAAAGCAATCTGCAAACTAAAAAACGCCAAATAGCACTAGCTATTTGGCGTTTTTATCTGGCGGAAACCGCAAATCTTGGTAAAAAAACAAAAGGACTATTAAAATACAAGTAAGATGCACTTCAGTAAACTAAAATCGGAGTGCTTGAGAGAAAGTGCAAATCATTCCATAATTAGTTGTTTTAGTAGTAACAGCGTAGGCACTGGCACGAATAATATTGATATACAGCCATTGCTTATTAAATTAATTATACAAAATATACATTCTAGGTAGTTACAAGTATGAAATATGGGTGACAGCGCTATTTTCCCATTTTATCGAACATCCGAAAATCTGAGAACTATGGTACTTAAATCAGCACGGCAAGATTTATAGTTATTAAAATTTCGTACTAAATAATTTAAGAATCATAAAATAAGTACCTTGCCTTGCCGTTCAAATCAAACCCAAATCCTTAAATCGAAGTGAAAAAAATAGTATTATTTTGTTGGCTGCTTCCAACATTGATTTTGGCACAATTGGGCGGAAAAAATGGGTTTGAGTTTGTCAATTATGGTGCCAATGCCAAACTAGCAGGTATTGGGGCGATGAATGTATCGGTGAGAGATAGCGACCCAAACATGGTTTTTTCAAATCCAGCTTTGCTCAATAGCGATATGAAGCATTTGGCTTCCGTCAGCTACAATCAATTTTACGCCAATATTGGCAACACCCAAATAGTATATGCTTTCGATACCAAAAAATTGGGCTTGTTTGGCGTAGGTCTGCAATATACGGACTATGGCACAGCAAAATCGACCGATGCAAGTGGGGCAGATTTGGGTACTATCTCGGCCAATGAATATGCATTTACAGTTTCAAAATCGCATACGATCGGCAATTACACTTTGGGTGCGAATGTAAAATTCGCCCATTCTCAAATAGCTGACCAAAATGCAGCAATGGTTTTGACAGATATAGGTGGTGTATTCAAACATCCAACCCGACAATTTACTATAGGCTTACTGGTAAAAAACATGGGCTTTGCACTCAAAAACTACCATTCTAATGAAAATATCAATATTCCTTTTGATGTACAAGCTGGTTTTAGCTACAAACTAGAGCACATGCCTTTGCGATTTTCGATGACTATTCACCATTTACACCAATTTGACATCGCGTATGACGACCCAAATCGCATTGCAAGCTACGATTTAAACGGAAACCCACAATACACAAGAGTAGGTTTGGCAGATAAAGTGATGCGGCATTTTGTATTTGGTGGAGAATTTATTCTTACCAAAGGCTTTCATTTGAGAGCAGGCTACAATCATTTCCGCAGGGCAGAAATGGCAATTGAGAACTATTCTGGCTTGGGTGGGTTCTCTTTTGGGGCAATGCTCAAGGTAAAAGTGGTAGAATTGGGCTACACTGCCGCATTTTACCATGCCGCAGGACCCAGAAGCCATTTTACACTCATTATTAACCTAGGTGGTTTTTACAAGAAAAAAGAAGTTCCACAATCGGTACCCGAAATTCCTACCAAATCTTGATTAGAAGCCTGTGAAAATCATCAGACTTTTCAGTTTTCTAAATATGGATGTTGCCCTCGGTGCTTGCACAATTTCATTCCTAATAAGCAAGTATTTTGAGGTAAAACTGCCGTTTTTTGCCTATTTGCTGCTGTTTATGGCCGTGATGGCCATTTACATTGCCGATCATTTACTTGATGATTTTAAAATAAAACACACAAACATTTCAGAACGAAGACAATTTTATCGAACCAACAATGGCTATTTGTATTTCGCACTATTTAATATGGTATGGGGTGGCTTCTTAATTTCGCTGGTCTATTTACCAAATTTCATTTTTGCCCGAGCATACATAATAGTAGGTTTTGTAGCATTTTATGTGATTTTTGACTACTTTCTCACATCAAAACCGATACCCAAAGAACTTATTATTGCCATCTTATACGTGGCTGGGGTCGGTTTCTACCCTATCATGCTTCAAAATTATGTAGACTGCGATGGCATAATTTTATTGATTGCTATATTGTTAATTGCGATTGAAAATCTGCTTATATATAGTGTTATTGATTTTCAAGACGACATAAATTGTGGTCTGACATCAATTGCAAACACCTGCGGAATTAGATTTACCAATACAAGCATTATCTGCACATTTTTCATCAATTTTGCGCTCATTATCCTTTTGCAAATATTTTCTTCCGAAAAATGGATGTATCATGTAGTACTTGCCATCATCCATTGCACTCAAATATTTGTTTATTATAATAGAGAAAAATTACAGAGAAAAGGACTTTACCGATGGATAGCCGATGGAATATTTTTACTTCCATTGGCACTTTTACTGATCGATTAAAATAATGATAATCAATACATTAAGAAGATATAAGACTGATATTTCTGATACTTTCAAGTTGAGTTTGCCGATTATTTTTGGCAGATTGGGTGCAGTGCTGATGGGTGTTGCCGACAACGTAATGGTAGGCAAATTGAGCTATACAGCGCTGGCAGCAGGTGGTATTGCCAACTCTATTTTTATACTGGTGGCGATTATTCCCATCGGAACTTTAATAGTGGGTTCGCCCATGATTTCATCTGCAAACAGCCGAAACGATAAATCAGAGACTGTAAATATTCTAAAAAGTTGCATTCAAACAGCCATACTTATCAGTTTATTTTTCATGGTGGTGCTCACCATATTCGCATTCAATTTCGATTGGTTTCAACAACCTAAAGAAGTAGAAGTTTTAGCAGTACCATTTTTTGTTTTGCTAATTGCATCCATTTTGCCATTAATGTTTTTCATTGCGGTAGAACAATTTAGCGATGGGCTAGAACACACCAAAATATCCATGTTTTTCAATACTTCTGCACTTTTGTTAAATGTGTTTTTGAACTGGCTATTTATTTATGGTAATTGGGGAATGCCTCGTTTAGAGCTAATTGGAGCAGGAATTGGCACTTTAACCGCTCGCATTTATATGGGTGTTGGCATTTGGTTGGTAGTAAAATACAGCAAATACTTCAAAGATTTCAATCTGAATCTGAATATTTTTACGATACATAAAGATTCTTTTCAAAAAGTAATGAAACAAGGTATTCCGAGCGGGATGCAGTTTTTTTTCGAGGTTTCAGCTTTTAGTGTGGCCGCAGTAGTAATTGGCTGGTTTGGCGCCATTCCGTTGGCAGCACATCAAGTTGCATTGAGTTTGTGCTCTATTAGTTACATGATTTCGACAGGCTTGGCGTCTGGCGGCAGCATTCGGGTTGGCTATGCTTACGGCACGAGAGATAAAGAGGCTGTACTTCGGGCTGGTAAAAGTACCATTGTGCTGGTGATGGCATTGATGACGGTAAGCTGCTTGGCTTTTGTAATTTTCAATCAGTTTCTGGTTTCGCTTTACAACGACAATAGTGAGGTAATAAAAGTAGCATCTGGACTTTTGATAATTGGTGCCATATTTCAATTAGGCGATGGCATACAAGTGGCTGCCATTCGATCGCTTTTGGGCATTGAAGACATAAAAGTGCCAACCATTTTCACTTTCTTTGCATACTGGATTTTTGGATTACCACTTGGGTGCTTGCTAGCTTTCACTTTTAAATTGGGCGTTTCAGGCATTTGGATTGGGCTTTCGGCAGGGCTCTGGTCGGCTGCTATCTTGCTCACTTACAGGTTTTTAAACAAAGCATCCAGAATTACAGTGTGAGAAAGTAGCAACAAAATTTTGAATAACGACATGGCTGCAAACTACTTATCGCCAGTCCGATTTTAAAAAAACGAAAACCACGCAGCATCAAAACAAGTATTATGCCTATGTTGGTAAATTTGCTACTTTACTACGAATAAATAAACCAAAATTTTTTCCATTCAAGCTACTTTCAAAATCTCAAATTGTATATTTTTGCCAAATGAATAAAGATATTTACCAGCTCAAAGTTATTTACACAGATGCAGGCAATAAAGTTGAAGGAATGCCTTACCGCATCATTCAGTTTCACAAAGACACCAATCTATTGCAGCTTGCCCAGTATATTTTGAAGAATTTTAGCTTTAAAGTAAGCGAGCCCTTTGGTTTTTACAGCGATATAGTAAAGTGGGATAAATCAGAGTACGCGTATGAGCTATTTGAAGAAGACCCAAAAAAAAATACACTCAAAAACACTTTTATAGACGAATTATTCGATCAACAAAAAGAATACCTACTTGTATATGATTATTTGGAAGAATATAGATTTCTAATAAAATTCGACAAACAGGTACCTGAAAGAAGTGTCGAATATCCAGAATTGATCGAAAGCCGTGGTGAAACCCTGCCTTCTAATGAAGTGCCAATACACATGGAAGATGATGACCACGAGCCAAAATATGCCGCCAAGAAGAATACTGGCGCCTTGAAAGATGAATTTGACGACTATGACGATGACGATATTGCCAAACTAGACGGAATAGAAGGAGGCGATGACGAAGAAGGCACTTTGGGCGACTCTGGCGATGATGAGTTTGATGAAGACGAATTTGGCAAAGTCGAGACAGATTTGGAAGAATAAAAACTAACGCTTATCAGGTTTGAAACCTTTTGAGCGTTCTTTCTACAAACTAACTCAAAATCATCTCAATATCTTCCTTGCTTAGGGCTTTTACGAAGCTTTCTTCGTTGGAAATCAATTCGCCTGCCAAGGCCTTTTTCTTGTTTTGGAGCAATAAGATTTTTTCCTCAACCGAATTTTTGGTGATGAATTTATAAGTAAATACCGTTTTGTCTTGTCCAATTCTGTGGGCTCGATCTACGGCTTGGGCCTCAACAGCCGGATTCCACCACGGATCGAGAATAAAAACATAATCGGCTGCAGTCAAATTCAATCCTACACCTCCTGCTTTTAGCGAGATTAAAAATATCTTTATTTCATCATTCTTTTGAAACTCTTCTACCTGCGATTGACGATCGCGCGTTTGTCCATCCAGATAAGTGTAGTTGATATTTTTTGAATCGAGATAGCCTCTAAAAATATTCAAATGCTTTACAAACTGGCTGAATACCAATACTTTATGATTTTCAGACATGGCTTCCTCCAGCATATAAAACACATCTTCCAATTTGCCGGAACCACCTTCATAGTTTTCGTCAATCATCAAAGGATGGTTGGCAATTTGGCGTAGTTTGGTAAGCCCTTGCAACAAAATAATTTGCTGCTGACCCGCTTTTGTTGCTTCCGTATCTTGCTCTAAAATCTTGTTTCTAAAAAATGATTTTGTCTCTTCGTATAGCTTTTCTTGCGCCTCGCTCATGTGGCAATAGCGAATAGATTCTATCTTTTCGGGCAAATCTTTTGCCACTTGCTTCTTTTCTCTGCGAAGAATAAATGGTTTGATAAGCGTATACAACCTCTTTGATTTGTCTGCATCGCCTTTTTTCTCAATAGGATTTAGAAATTCATCTCTAAAAAACGATTGCGAACCCAACAAACCAGGATTAATGAATGTCATTTGGCTCCACAAATCGAGGGTAGAATTTTCGATGGGTGTACCTGTCAAGATCAATCTGAAACGTGAGGAGAGGTTTTTTACTGCCTTTGAAGTACCCGAAGATGGGTTTTTAATAGCTTGCGATTCATCTAATATCGTATAATGAAAAAAGAATTTTTGTAGCAATTCTTCATCTAATCGCACAATGCCGTACGAAGTAATTACCAGATCGTAATGAGTGAATCGCTCGATATTCTTGTTGCGAAGCGTACCAGAATACACCAATATTTTGAGCGATGGTGCAAATTTTTTAGCTTCCAGCTCCCAATTGTAAATTAAAGAAGTGGGAACTACTAGAAGTGAAGTATTCTTTTTGTCGCTATTAATATTTTGCTGAGAAAGCAAAAAAGCGAGCGTTTGTACTGTTTTACCCAAGCCCATGTCATCGGCAAGGCAGCCTCCAAATTTGAATTTGTTCAAAAAGTGCATCCAATTGTAGCCAGCTTGTTGGTAAGGGCGGAGCACACCTCTAAAATTGGCAGGAAGTGCAATTTCTTCGATTTCCTCAAAATCTTTTAGCTTCTGTAATTTTCGGCTGATGGTGACTTTGGCTAGGCTTTCTTCACCCAACTCTTGAACCAAGGCTACATGGTGTTTTTTGAGCTTGTGATCTTCGCCTTCGCCTTTGTCCATAAAAGCAAAGAGTTCGGAATATTTGGTAAACCACTCTTCGGGAATCACGGCTATTTCGCCATTTGGTAGCTTAAATTCTCTCTGTTTCTTTAAAATGAGGTTTTTGAGGTAATAAAAAGGCACTTTGTAATCGCCAAACTGCACAATCGCCTTGATATCGAACCAATCGATATTTTCGTTGATTTCTATATCAATTCTGGAAGTGCCAGTAAAGTAGCGTTTATTGTCTTTTGGGTTTTGACGAATCGCGAAACCTTCCTTTTCAAGGTTTTCTCTATTCAAGGCAAGCCATGAAAAACTATCTGCCTTTTTCAAAACACGTTTCGCATTTTTCAATTCGAAATCATGGTTTTTCAAAAAATCCAATTTGATTTTCTCCCAAACCAAATCGCGCTTGATTTTGTAGAATGATGGCGTGTCGTTGGTTGGTTCATATCTTACAATAGTTGGTTCGGTTTTATCGGCAGGGAAAAACTC
>JBJXGB010000105.1:0-5362 GCA_046152935.1 Cytophagales bacterium | reverse complement strand
CCATTGGTAGTTGAATATTCCCAGCGAACTACCGTGCCTGTTTGTCCTGTCAAATTAATGGTGCGAGAAGTAGCATCGTTTGGGCAAACGGTGGCATCGGCTGTTGCTAAACTTCCTTGTACCGTGGGAGTTGATACATTTATCAGCACTTCATTCGAATACGCTAAGCCACTATTTACGTTTACTCTATATCTTGTATTTTGAGTCAATGCATTGAAACCAATCGTATTGGCATTGGCCGAACCGCCCACGGGTGTCCAACTTGAAAACGGACTTACAGAATTTTCCCAAACATAACTTGTAGATTCGATGCCCGTTACATCAAAACTACCCGAACTTGATGGTGAACAAAAATCAGTAGCTGAAGCTGTAATGGTTCCGCCTTTGGCAACCGTTATTTTTACTGGAACCGTAGAGGCTATTTCTGTACATGCTCCATTTTTAGTCACTACTCTATAATATGTAGATTGGGTCAAATTATTGTAATTGTACGTAGTGTTATTAGCCGAAAGTGGTGTCCATTGGCTATTGTCGGTCGATAATTCCCAACGAACCATAGCACCATTTACAGGTGCAGAGGTAATGGCTCTTACCGTAGGGTCGGCACTAGCTACTGTATTATTTCCCGATGGATTGGTAATGGCTGTTGGTGTGGCCACTGCCAAATTTAGATCTGCCGAATAGGCCAATTTGCTCACTGTGGCATTGGTGGCATCTCTACAAGTTTGTGAAGCTCTGAGACGATATGTATAATTATTGGCAGCCAAATTGGTAGGTGTGGCGTAGCTTGCCCCTGTAGAAATATCTGAAAATGGCCCGCCTGACGATTGTTGCCAGGTGAGTAAAGTAGCCGAAGTGTTGCTGGATGTTAAATTGGCGCTCGTTCCAAAACAAATTGAGGATGCTGAAATGGCTACATCTCCACCATCGGGCGCAGGTGCTACATCTAAAAATACGACATCGGTAGAAAGTATTTGTGGACATTCACCATTTTTGATAATGGCTCTATAATAGGTAGATGTGGCTACATTGGCATAAGCCAACGCACTAGTGGCATTTGAAATATTTGTCCACGGAGCGGTGTTGTTACTTGATGAAGCCCAGCCTATCACGCTTCCTACAAAACCAGAATTCAATAAAATAGTACCAGCATTATCGCCCGAGCAAAGCAAGGCGGCTGTAGAGGTAAATGTGGCCGAACCTTGGCTTGAAGCTGCAAAAACCGTAATTCTCGATTCATTTGCATATTGAAAAATACCACCTCCTACGTTAATTCTGGCTCGGTAGCGTCTTGTGCCCGTAAAATTGGTGGTTTCATCATAATAAGTAAGTGTGCTGGTTACGTTGTTCCAACTTGCCCCGTCATTGGTCGAATATTCCCATCTATCGACAGCGTAACTTGCTTCACCTGCCCATGTAAGCCTCACGCTGGCAGATGAATTGAAACAAAATTCGTTTGAAACTGGGTAAACACCTCCTTGGCCAAATACTTGGACAGCCTGCAAAAAGCCGGCAGCTACTAAAAACAATAAACGTTTCATCTGTGGTTTATTTTTATGGACTTTATTGATGAGATTAAAAAACATGAACTGATTGCTTATTTGGAAATTAAAACTTTGAACATCTTGTACTCATCTTTCAAGCTTGCCCTCAAGAAATACATTCCTGTAGGCAAGGTTGGAAAATCAAAAACAGTGTGGAAAAAATCGTTAGGCTCTAGCGTTGAACTATGGATCATATTTCCTGAAATATCATAAAATTCTAAGCTCATTTTTCTGATCTCCGATAGCGACACTTCAAGTATAAAGCGACCATCAGAAGGATTTGGATATACTTTGCTGTTCAAAAATGCACTTTCTTTTTTCGCAGAATCTTGCACCATGCCTAGTCTGGCAGTGAGGAAAATGGTTTTGTTTTTTACATCGGTACAAATGCCATTGGTAACCGAAAGCTTTACATCAATACCTCCCGAAATGAAATATACATGCAAAGGATCTGTGTCTCTCGAAACTAATCCATCGCCAAAATCCCAAGTAGAAGTAAATGGAGCTGGAAACGATAGATTAATCATTTTTACCGTATCGCCAGCTTTTACCGAACTCACGGCCAAAAATTCAGCCGTTAAGCTAAAATCTGTTTTGTTGACTTTGATGGTATCTTTGGTTTGGCAACTATTGCCGTTCAACACGGTGAGGTAGTAATTGCCTTCTTTAAAAAGCGAAACTTTTTGTTGGCTGGAAACAAATCCGTTGGACGAAGTCCATAAATAGCTACTGCCAGCATTCTGCGCATCTAATTTCACCGCATTGTCGCCACAAAGCGGATATTCATTTTGTAAATCGACTACGGGTTTTGGGTTGAAATTGATAAAAATAGCATCGCTCGATTTGCAACCATTGGCGTTGGTGGCTTCTAAAATGTACTCGCCAGGGCTGTCCACAATCAAATTTGAAACCGTTTGCCCAGTATTCCATTTATACTGATCGGCATCGGTATTGGCAAAAAGCTCCACTTTTTCACCAGAGCAAACACCCAAATCTGGCCCCAAATTTACGATGGGTGCTGATTTGATATTGACATTGATGGTATCGGCAGCTACACATCCAAAAGGTGAAGTTACTTTCACATTGTAATTTCCAGATTGTTTGATGCTATTGGTTTGGGTAATTACATTATTTGACCATACATAACTTGAACCTAGATTTTTTGCATCTAGCAATATTTGGCCGCAGACTATTGTATCATTTCCTAATTTTACAACTGGTAATGGGCGTACATTTACATTTACAGTATCTTCAAATTCACAACCAGTTGCAAATGAAGCCTTTAGTGTGTAAACACCTGTAGATGAGGTAGTAATGGTGTTGGCTGTGCTGCCATTCGACCACAAAAACTGGGTGTTTACTGGCAAAGAAGTGGTGAGATTGATGCTATTGGCTTCGCAAATATTTTTATCCTCTCCCAAACTAAACTCTGGAACAGGATTTTGGCTCAATTTTATGCTATCAGAAGCACTACATTGAAATTGATTGGTAACAGATACACTGTATGTGCCAGGTTCAGCTACCGACACGGTTCTTGAAACAACATTGATATTCGACCAAAAATAAGCTGCACCTGCATTTTTAGCATCTAAAGTAAGGGTTTGGTATTTACACAAAATGGTATCTCTACCCAAATTTACAAGTGGTTTTGGGTTGATGGTTACCAAAATCGAATCGCGCGTCAAGCAATTAGTGCCATTGGTAATGTTTACAATGTATAAGCCTGTATTTTGTGCTTTAGTGCTCTGCGTATTTGCACCGTTCGACCAAAGATAAACAGCACCCGGATTTCCGGCATTTAACGTGACAGCATTGCAAGACGCCACATCTTCGGGCAAGCTTTTGCCTGGCAAATTGATAACATCTACCACAATATTGTCGGTAGCTTTGCAGTTAAATGTATTCGTAACCGTTACTAAATATAAGCCGTTATTGTTGGCACTGATGGTTTGGCTGGTTTCTCCTGTCGACCACAAATAAGTACTTCCTGCATTTTGGGCATCTAAATTAGAAGCCGCTCCCACACACAAGGTGCGATCAGTACCCAAATCGACAATGGGCAGTGGATTTGCTTTTACAAATATTTCATCTGAAGTTTTACATCCTTCTGCTGTGGTTACATCTACCGAAAGCGTACCCGAAATGGTTAATGTTTTGAACCGATCTGTTGTGGCATCTGACCACAAAAAAGAAACGTCAGCCAAAGAACTTGCGTCTAAAGTGAATGATTTACTAACACAAAACGAAGTGTCTTTGCCCAAATTCACAACAGGTGCAATATCGATTTTGACTTCAACAGTATCTTTCCCAACGCAGCCATTGGCATCTGTCGCCTCCAACCAATAATTACCCGCCAAAGTGGTACTAAGTTCTGGGCTAATTGCTCCAGTATTCCACAAATATTGAGCAAAGCCGCTTGGGGCATTCACCATCAAAGGCAATTGGTTATTGCATCGGCTGAATGTAGTTGGCAGGGCCAATTGGGGCAAACTATTTTCTATTATGCTAATGGATGAAGTGTTGCTGCATCCATTAGTATTGGTGACAGAAACAAAATAATTTCCTGATGCTGAAATAGCTGCGGTTTGTGTATTTATTCCATTCGACCAAGCGAAATTAGCACCGGCATTACCAGCATCTAAAGTCAATGTTTCGCCAAAACAAAAAGAAGTAACGGATCCTAAATTGATCGTTGGGCTTGGATTTTCACTCACAACCAAGGTGTCTTTTGCTATACAAGTATTTGATCCTGTGGCTGTTACATAATAAGTGTCTGCCGAAACTACTGAAATCGAATTGGTGCTTGCACCTGTCGACCAATTGTAAACATCATTCAAAGAATTGGTAGAAATGGAAATAGGAAAATCGTTGGCACAAACTGTTTTATCAGCACCCAAACTTATTTTTGGTGCTTGGTTAATTTGCACCAGTATTTCATCCGATTTTGCGCAAAGATTGGCCGAGGTCACCGTCACACGATACAATCCAGATTGGGAAATGGCGATGTTTTGGGTATCGGCACCCGATGACCATTGATAAGTACTTCCTGCATTTTGCGCATCGAGGCTGGTGTTTTCGTTCGAACATTTTACTAAATCAGCTCCTAAATTCACCATTGGATTTGCAATTACATTCAAACTGACGGTATCTCGATCGACACAGGCGTTTTGGTCGGTAAATTCAATCCAATAATTGCCAGAAGTATTCACTTCTATTGCGCCACTGGTTTCACCTGTTGACCAAAGGTATGAACCAGGCTGTTTGGCTTTGAGCTCATATTGGCTACAAACTATTGCATCTTGACCCAAATTAATTTTGGCTGGCGCATTTAGTGTTACAAACACCGTTTTGCTTGCCACACAACTACTTCCATTGGTAACCTGCACGCTGTAATTGCCCGAACTTGCAATCGAAATAGATTGCGCATTTTCGTTAGTAGACCACAAATATGAAGCACCAGCATTTTCGGCATTGAGCAAATACGAATTGCCACAAGTAAAAATAGAATCGCCAAAAGAGAATGCAGGTACGGTACTTACCACCATGGTTGCTGCATATTTTGCTTCGCAACCTTGTGGCGAAATAGATTTCAATTCGACAGGATACGTGCCCGCATTGTTGTATTTTTTTGTGGGATTTTCAAAATTGGCCTCTGTGCCATCGCCATAATACCATGTAAATGAGTAATTTAGCTTGTCTTGAGACGTATTAGTGAGCAATGCATTTTGTGCCTGGCAACTTACGCTAGCCGAAAAACTGACCCTCGGCAATGGATAAACTGTAACGGCTTTCACTTTGGAAACAGCTATGCCCGATTG
>JBJXGB010000103.1:0-69141 GCA_046152935.1 Cytophagales bacterium | reverse complement strand
TATAACCCGTTTTGTGAGGGGTAAAATAAAGTGAAGTCCAAATGGCAGTATAATTTCAGATCCAAAAGGTAAGTGGGAGCTTTTGTTTGGAACAATCATGGTGTCAAACCTAGCCCAAATACTTGTTACTTGAACATCTTTTAATTTCCCCATATCATTATCCAAAATACGAAGGAACTCACTTTTTGGCCGCAACTGAATACAACTTTTAATGGGAAGAAGATAGCCTAAAAGTGTACCATGATGAGGTGCCGCAATGGTAATAAGTTTTTTAACAATATAATCTTTATTAAGATTTTGTATATAATATCTGGCTACTAAGCCACCCATACTAAATCCAACAATAGTAATAGACTGTCCTTTGGGGATATGAGTTTCAATATAGGAAGCAAGTTGAAGGGCGAGATTTTCAATTCCGTGTTTCCCGGTGTTTGGCTTAAGATTTAGGTCATCGTAAACATTGAATCCCTGTTGCACTAGGAATTTGCCCATTCTTCTAAAAATGACATGTCTATCCAAAAAACCATGAACCAATATTACGGCAGTAGGCACTTTCACTTTTAATTATTTGACAATTACTTTTTAAAAAATGATACTGAGCGACCAAATTAAGGAAATATTTTTGACCTTGGTTGGTCTTTCGATTAACCAAGCAATTAGCAATTAGTCAAACGCTTTGCCTTTTCGTCAAAAGACCCAAAAAAGGGACAAGTGAGAAATACCAACAAATGAAGGACAGCTTTATCACTTGCTTCGCAAATTACGCACGTGGCAGCGCTTTACAGACCCTATTTTCAGTTCGACTTCACTTTAGAGCTACTAAAAATGCAAGTGCATTTGGTGGGGTAAAGGTTGCTAGGTGTCAAATTAATTCTTTGTGAATTAAACGAATTCTTTGCCCTTATCCGCTTTTCAACAACATTTTGCCTTTATTTTCTGTTAAACCGACAAAATTTAAAAAATCATATTATTTAGATTCTATCAAAATAGGCTTTCCAATTGTATTATAAGTATTTGAAGTATAATTTTGGAATGTTTAACACAACTATGTTTTAACAGATTAAAAAATAATATATGTCTTGGCTATCAAACTCCTTCACAAGTTCAATTGGTAAAAAGTTTATTGTGGGCCTTACTGGGCTGTTTTTGTGCACATTTTTATTGGTACATTGTGCTATCAATTCATTGATTTTCTTCAATGATGGAGGCGAATTATTCAATGCTGGGGCAGAATTTATGGGTACAAATCCATTGATCAGAACAATGGAAGTTGTGCTCATGGCTGGTTTATTGGCACATATTGTGCAAAGTTTATTGCTTCAAAAGCAAAACGCAAGCGCCAGACCTGTTGCTTACGACAATTTCAACGGCAACGCCAATAGCAAATGGTATTCAAGATCGATGGCGATACTGGGTATTTTGTTGCTTACTTTTCTCATTATCCATTTAAGGCATTTTTGGGTCGTAAGTCGCTTTACCGACCACATCACAAGTGGCGAAGAAACACTTTTTGATGAAATGAAAGAGGTTTTTGAAAATCCTTGGATTGTAGCCATCTACGTTTTGGCTCAATTTTCTTTGGGTTATCATTTGTTGCACGGCTTCCAATCTGGCTTTCAAACAATGGGCTGGACACACAAAAAATATTCCCCAATTATCAAAACCACAGGTATAATATTCGCTGTTGTGTTTCCAGTAGTATTTGCAGCAATGCCTTTGGCGTTTTATTTTAAGTTAATACAATAATCATTCATAAAATTCAAGCATTAAAATAGTCTAAATATTTAATTCTTAAGTCTTTAGGCTAATATCACTGTTCTTCAAAACACAAGTCTCATACATGGCAACATTAAATTCTAAGACCCCTGCTGGTACATTAGCAGACAAATGGTCGAACCACAAGTTTAGTTTGAAACTGGTAAATCCATCAAATAAAAGAAAATACGATGTAATTGTGGTTGGTACTGGTTTGGCAGGTGCATCGGCAGCCGCTTCTCTGGCAGAATTAGGCTACAATGTAAAAACATTTTGTTTCCAAGACAGCCCTAGAAGAGCCCACAGCATTGCCGCACAAGGCGGAATAAATGCAGCCAAAAACTACAGAAACGATGGCGACAGCGTGCATCGTTTATTTTACGATACCATCAAAGGAGGCGATTACCGTGCAAGAGAAGCCAATGTGCATCGTTTGGCGGAAGTTTCTGTAAATATTATCGATCAATGCGTAGCACAAGGGGTGCCTTTTGCACGTGAATATGGCGGTTTGCTCGACAATCGTTCGTTTGGTGGCGCACAAGTTTCCCGTACATTTTATGCCAAAGGTCAGACTGGACAGCAACTTTTGCTTGGTGCCTACAGTGCAATGAATAAGATGATTAACAATGGTGGAATCACTTCATATTCAAGACACGAAGTTTTAGATATTGTTAAGATCGATGGCCATGCACGAGGCGTAATTGCCAGAGATTTAGTGACAGGCGAAATCACCAAACATGCAGCCCATGCTGTTTTATTGTGTACAGGTGGGTACGGAAACGTATTTTATCTTACTACCTATGCTCGTGGCTCAAATACTTCGGCTATTTGGAGAGCACATAAAAAAGGTGCGGCTTTTGCAAATCCTTGCTACACACAAATACACCCGACTTGCATACCAGTTTCGGGCGATCACCAGTCGAAGCTGACATTGATGTCGGAATCTTTGAGAAATGATGGTAGAATATGGGCTCCGAAAGCGCAAGGCGATACCCGCAAACCAAATGAAATACCAGAAGAAGAAAGAGATTACTATTTAGAAAGACGCTATCCTGCGTTTGGAAATTTGGTACCTAGAGATATAGCCTCAAGAGCTGCTAAAGAAAGATGCGATGCTGGATATGGTGTTGGTGCCTCTAAATTGGCAGTATATTTGGATTATGCAGATGCTATTGAAAGATATGGAAAAACAGAAGCCACTAAGAAAGGCTTGGTAAATGCCGATGCAGCTACCATCAAAGATTTGGGAACGAAAGTGGTAGCCAACAAATATGGCAATTTATTTGATATGTACACCCAGATTACAGGCGAAAATCCATACGTAGATCCGATGAGAATATATCCGGCCGTGCATTATACAATGGGTGGATTGTGGGTTGATTATAATTTAAGTACATCAATACCAGGGCTTTATGCAATGGGTGAGGCAAATTTTTCAGATCATGGAGCTAATAGATTAGGTGCTAGTGCTTTGATGCAAGGCTTGGCAGATGGTTATTTCGTAATCCCATACACACTTGGTGATTACTTGGCTGGTGTAGAACGCAAGCCTATTTCTACAGATGCACCGGAATTTGATTTTGCCATCAAAGAAGTGAAAGAAGGCATCAACAAATTGCTATCGATAAACGGAAAAGCTACTGTTCACGAATTGCAAAGAGAACTTGGTTTGATAATGTGGGATAATTGCGGCATGGCACGCAACGAGAAGGGATTGATCGAGGGAATAAGCAAAATAAGAGGATTAAGAGATGAATTTTGGAGCAATATAAAAGTATCAGGTACTGGCGATGAATTGAACCAAACGCTTGAAAAGGCAGGTCGTTTGGCCGATTTCTTGGAATTGGGCGAATTGATGATGGTAGATGCACTGGACAGAAAAGAATCTTGCGGTGGTCACTTTCGTGAAGAATACCAAACACCAGAAGGTGAGGCTTTGCGTGACGATGACAACTATATGTATGTATCGGGTTGGGAATGGAATGGCGAAAGTGGCAAACAAACACTCAATAAAGAAGACTTGAATTACGAATTTGTAAAACCATCACAAAGAAGCTACAAATAGAATAAAGAGCATAGATCAAAGAAAAAAAACTTTTCTTTGATCTATGTTCTTTTCGTTTGCTCTTTTCCTAAAATAAAAATCAAAAAGCGATGTCAGAACATAAAATGAAACTCAATCTCAAAGTTTGGAGACAGAAAAATAAGGCAGACAAAGGCCATTTCGATAAATACGTAATTGATAATATTATCGAAGACATGTCTTTTCTTGAAATGATGGATGTGCTAAATGAGCAATTGCTAAAAACCAACCAAGACCCAATCGCTTTCGACCACGATTGCAGAGAAGGGATTTGTGGAAGTTGCTCTTTAGTGATAAATGGTCGTCCTCATGGTCCGCAGAAGGCTGTGACTACTTGCCAATTGCACATGCGGACTTTCAAAGATGGCGATACAATTACAATAGAGCCTTGGAGAGCTGGTGCATTTCCAGTATTGAAAGATTTGATTACCGATCGCAAAGCCTTTGATAGAATTCAACAAGCTGGTGGTTTTGTATCTGTCAACACAGGTTCAGCCCCCGATGCCAATTCGATACCCATACCAAAGCAAAATGCAGATGAGGCTTTTATGTCGGCAGCTTGCATAGGTTGCGGAGCATGCGTAGCAGCTTGTAAAAATGCTTCTGCAATGCTATTTGTATCTGCAAAAGTGTCGCAATATGCTTTATTGCCACAGGGTCAAGCGGAAAGATACAAACGTGTGAAAGCGATGGTAGCACAAATGGATAAAGAAGGTTTTGGAAATTGTACAAACACGTATGCTTGCGAAGCCGAATGTCCAAAAGAAATTTCTGTAACAAATATTGCTAGAATGAACAGAGACTATGCTTCAGCTCAGTTTTTGGGTGAAGAGGCATAAACTATGTTTCTCGAAATATAATATCAAAAGGCTGCCTTATGGCAGCCTTTTTTGTTGGAAATCAGAATTGAATAAATCGCCCTTTAGATCGCCTTTTTGGTACATTATGTCCCATTAGCAAGAGCATTTCCAATCCATACCATTATCTCTACCAAAACCAAAGAATACCAAAATAGTATTGGGAGTTCACTTTTCGATCAATCGAATGAACAATTGAGCAGCCATTGATCTAATATATCGCGATCTTCATCTAAATTTTCAACCCACCTGTTGTGTTTTGTCAATTACTTTTCTATTTTTATTTAATTTTGTACATTACTATGATTTAATAGTCTTTTTTCACCACATTCCTCCTCTTGAAAACTTTTAAACATTGGCAAGCATAAAAAAAGCAAAATTTACTTCCCTCAAACATCTTGAACTTGACACCTTGCTGGATATTACCAATGCCATCAACACAGAACAAGATGAGCAATCTTTGCTCAAAATTTTTTTATTTGCGGTTGTTGCCAATTTTAAAATTAGTCATTTGGCTATATATTCAAGAGAATTGAGTGGCTGGAACATGGTTTTGAAACATGGTTTAGACAAGGATTTTTCCATTCCTGCTGACATCTTAGGAGAACTAGGCAGGAAATATGCGATTGTTAATGATAAGAATGAATTTCCTGCCCCCCTCAATGAAATTTTTGAAATAGTAATTCCAGTTGGAAGAAAAAACAGAAATGTGGCAATGGCAATAATGGGTGGCGCTTCTAGCATTTCTAAAAATGAAAGAGAAGAAAGCTTAAAATTTATCCAAACCATTGCCAATATTATTACCGTTGCCATTCAAAATATAAGATTGAACACTAGGCGACTGGATCAACAAGCCATCAAGCGCGAAATTGAGCTGGCTCAGAAATTGCAATCGCAATTATTCCCTTCTGTGCTTCCAAACAACCCAGAGCTACAAATATTTGCTTCTTATTTGCCACAATTGATGGTAGGTGGCGATTACTACGATTATATTAAGCTCAATGCAGACGAGTTCGTAATATGTATAGCCGATGTGTCTGGCAAAGGGGTTCCTGCCGCTTTTTTAGTTTCAAATTTGCAATCTGCATTGAGAATATTAGTAAAACAGGCTATTTCTTTGGAAAAAATAGTGACAGAACTCAATGAGTTGGTGTTTCACAATGCGAAAGGCGAAAAATTTATCACTTTTTTTATCGCGAGGTACAATTTGAAAACCAACGTGATGAACTATATAAATTGTGGTCACAACGAACCGATTTTATTTAGAAGAAACGGAGAAAAACATTATCTAAATGAGGGCACTTTGATACTAGGGGCATTTGAAGACCTGCCCGATATTAAGCTAGGAACTATTTTTGAAATAAAAGATACTTTTTTATTTGCTTATACAGATGGGCTCACCGAAACATTTGACATGAACAACACCGATATTGGTTTGGCTTTGGTGGAGGCATTGATTTTGGAAAGTACCGACAATACAAAATTGCACCACAATATTATTTCTGCATTGCGAATCAGTAATATTCCAATCGATGATATCACCATGTTGAGCTGTAAAGTAGGGAAATAGTAAGGTAATATTTTTGCAAGGGCAGTTTTATTCCATACTAGCTTTTAACTTTTCTAGAACTGCTCTATTTTGGGGTGTAAAAATAGTTTCAATCAAGCTTTCTTTTTCTTTTTTAGTCAAATGCCAATTTAAAGCAGCCCTTTGAAACCAAGTTTTTACAATGTATTCTTCCACTTCTTTCTGCGAAACTTTTCCATCGGCATAGCCTTTTGGCATTGGACTGTATTGCAGCTCCAGCACTTCCATTTTATTGTCTAAAAAGGCATTGGCATATTCTAAAAAATATTCATCGTTGTGGTCCTGAATCCAATCCCAATTGGCATATAAGCTGCCAACAGGGTTGAAAATTTTGTCAAAAAGACTGTTTGATTTTTTCTTGGCAATTGGAATTAACTTGGGCGAATCTCTGATACACAAAAATACCACTCCAGAAGTATTTTTCTTGATCCAATCCCTAAAAATATAGGTAAATCGTACCGCATCTATCACGCCAAAGTTGTCGGTAAGGCCTGCATCCATTATTTCCATCGCTGGCGAACTCGGCAAATTTACATTTGGAGTAATGTATGGAAAGGTAGCGCTCATTCGCAAGGCACTTAAAAAACCCAAGTTTGCGGCATCTTGCTCTTTAAAGAAACGCATAAATTCGATGCCATTTACTTTTGATTCTAATAAATTGGTGTTTTGTATTTCCGCTGCATTCATAAATGAAATGGGCAGAGGTGATACATATAATTTACGTCCATCATTTACAATGGTTGGTGTCAGCAACATAAGTGGGATGGTCGAATTTGCCTCAAATGGTTGATAGTCAATTACTTTCTTATTTAAAATACCCTCTGTATTCACATTCAATTGCTTTTCAAAGGCATAGCCACGGTCTTTTACATAATTGTATTTTCCATCATTGAAAGTTTCAAAACGCACAAAAATATCATTGACAACCAAACTGAAAACCACAGGATTGAGAATGTCTTTTGCCATATTTTCAATGTATTTTCTGTCATTAATATTTAGTTTTTCTCCTTGTGTTTTACGTAAATACAGCTCTCGAAAATACGAAGCCCCCACCTGACCTCCCGAGGCACCCGTGATGCACATGGAGTGATCCATAAGCCGACCATCAAGCACGCTATCTGCAGCTTGCATGCTTCTTAATGCCCAAATAGCTGCTCTTTGCCCACCGCCACTGGTACAAATCATAATCATTTTGGGTTTTTTTTGTGCTGAAAATTTCCTTCGCCAAGTTTCAAGCACATTTATCAGTCCATTAAAATCATTTTCGTAGTTTGTTTTGTTGGCAAAATCTGCAATATTTTCGTACGTGTATTTGGCGTATTTCGTATTGTAGTTTAGCCCAAATACTTGGTAATCAGGGTTAATAATGCGCCATTGAATAGCGTAATTAAGGATGAAAAGCAGAGCCACTACGGCATACATAGTCCAACCTTTCATCCAGAAACTGAAAAAACCCATGAACATGATAATGGTCGAAATCAGAATGAGAAGACTTGCTCCTGCGGGGATTTGAAAGTAAGGGTTGTCTCTGAAATAGCCTAAAAGTAAGATGATTGCGAAACCCGCTATCTGCAAAAATAATGCATTGAGATGGTTTCGATCTATCACTTTGGTAATTAAAGCCCGATCGTACAGTTGGAAAGCCTCTACTTTATTGATGGTAAATGGAAAATCCAAATAATAATCTACGTGGTAACGTTTGCGTTTCACCATTCGTATTTTGTTCATCACACTTACCCTTGTAATTTTTTGATGGCTGAGCTTATTATTTAAATTTTGCGTAAAATTTTTGAATATTCTGTAGCCAGTCAATTTGAAATACCCCATCGTGAATATAAGCGTGAGTATCAATCCAACAAAAAAACCTACCAATTCTCGGGCAATAATTAAGTATTCTTGCCTGCCTTGCTCATGTTGAAATGTAAAAAAATTGATGCTAAAAACTGTAATAAAAATGAATGGTAGAAAGCTGTTATTTAGGCAAAATCGAGGAAAAGGGTTTTCCTTCATCATTAAGAATTGGAATCTATAACTCTCTAGTATATAGACAGTTATATTGAATGCCATGATGAAAATGCCGAACGAAAAACCTAATATGAACAAGCTCCTGAAGCCTACCGTGTTCATATATTCTGGATCGAGGATAAGGTAGGGTATGCCGTAAGTGTTGCCAAAATTGCCAGTAATGATGGCGAAAAGTAGTATCCAAAGCAGTAAGATCAGCCTATTTCGTTTGAGAGTGAGCAAAAATAGCTGAATTGGAAGCGAATGGTATACATTTTTGAGTAGCAGGCTTAGCATCATTTTCATTTGTACGTGATATGGGTAATTGGGTTACTTAAAAGTCGTAAGCAAGGCCATAAGGCACGTTTTTGGGAGCATTTTGCTTGGCAATAGGTGTAAATAAAATCAAGTTATTGTTACAATTCTCTAATTTTTAAGGATCGAGTCGATGAATTCCCTTCGCGATTTTCAACACAAATACGGCTTTATGTTGGTCAAATATTTGTAAAATATCTTCTGTCAATGCTCCCATCACTTCTTTGTATTCGCCAAATACTTGTGTACTAAGTCCGTTGGTAACGACAGTGAGGTTTTTATTGGCTTTTACTAGATCGATAAAGGCCCAAATGGTATCGATATACTCGTTTTCTAAAGGATACAGACTAATATCTACTGAAACATCCATAATTTTTAAATTTATTGGTCGATTAGAAATTGGATTGTGAAACAAAAACCAATATTAATCAATGTTTTGAATTTGATATTTGTGATATTTGAATTCGCTTGAGATTTGATTTATCCACATTTGCAATGCAAACACTTTCAATTATTGGTTTTGGCACTTTTGGGCAATTTATTGCCCCACATCTTACCTCGCATTTTGATGTATATGCTTGGAATAGAACCGATTATGAAGAAAAAGCTAGGGAGTTGAATGTTAATTGGTGCCAATTGCACAGGGCTTTGCAGATGGATATTATCATTTTATGCACAAACATCAGTTTTTTTGAAAGTTTCTTGATTGAAAATAGCCATTTTTTCAATCCCAAGGCTTTAGTGATTGATGTAGCATCTGTAAAACTAAAGCCATTAGCGTTGATGAAAAGATATTTGCCCTCAACTTGTGAAATTGTGGGTGCTCACCCGCTTTTTGGGCCACAAAGTGGAAAAAATGGTATTGAAGGGTTGAATTTTGTGCTTTGTTCGGAGCGAACTACAAAACTTGATTGCATCAAAAAATTTGCCAGTGAGGTACTTAAACTAAATGTAATTCTTCGAACGCCAGAAGAGCACGATCAGGAAATGGCTTATGTTCAGGGACTTACGCATTTTATTGCCAGGGCTCTTTCAGGCATACAAGTGAAAGAGTTTGAGATGAAAACTAGGGCTTACGAAAGGCTGTTAGATGTAAAAAACTACTTAGGTGGCGATTCTTGGGATTTGTTTACATCGATCGAAAACGACAATCCATTCGCAAAAGAAGTAAGAATCAAATTTCAGAACGAATTGAATAATCTGGAACGGCAGCTTGATGTACAACATTCATAATCAGGCATTTGGTTGATAGCTAATTCAAAAAGCCATTGTCTATTTTCTTCAAAAAAAGCTCTTTTTTACGTTTCGATACATCAATCGACACATCATTGTTCATGATAACATAGCCACCATCGCCTCTCACATATTTTTTTATTTCTTTGGTATTTATTAAGTAGGCATGGTGAATTCTGAAAAAATGGTAGTTGGAGAGCAAACTTTCGTATTCTTTCAAAGTCTTTGAAATCATGTGAAATTTACCGTCTTTCATGTGAATCTTGGTGTAGTTGCTCAAAGCTTCGCAGTAGATAATATCTTTAATGCTAATAAATACAAGCCCATCTGAGGAAGGAATGGCGAGTTTGTAACTATCTGAATTATCTGCTCGAAAATTGTGCAACAAGGTTTCAAATTGCTCTTTGAAATTATTGTTAGTAAGTTTTTTTTCAACGCTGCGAATGGCGAGTTTCAAATCGTTGATGTCAATTGGCTTCAATAAATAATCGATGGCCGCAAATTTGATAGCATCAATGGCATATTCTGAGTGAGCAGTAGTAAAAATAATCTCAAAATCTATTTTTTTGATGCTATTTAAAAGATCAAAGCCAGTTTCTTTTTGCATTTGAATATCTAGGAACAAGATATCTGGTCGAAAATTATCGATGGCCTCTATACCTTCAGCTACCGATTTCGCCAAAGCCAATACTTGCACATTGGAGCAAAATTCTTCAATTAAAATTTTTAGATTTTCACGGCTTTTTTCTTCATCATCTACAATTACTGCTTTTAGCATTGTGTCGGTGTTTAGGTTGGTAAGTTCAAATATTAAATAGTACTTCTACTCTTGTGCCATTTGGCAGGTTATTTTCATCTTTTAAATCGACAATTGTTACCGACAAATTATTATTTTTGTTGATGAGCGCTAATCGTTCTTGTGTTACCAACATTCCTACCGACCTGTGTATCTTGCTGGCTTGCTTTATTTCTAATGCCTCAATTCTACCAACTCCGTTGTCTTCAATCGATACTAAAAGCCGCTCGTTATCAGTAAGTTTGAAAGATATTCTTAATACGCCTTTCTCACCCGCTTTGTTGTAAAGACCGTGCAAAATGGCGTTTTCTACATAAGGTTGTAAAATTAATGAAGGAATTTCAATATTTTCTAAATCTATCGATTCTTCGATGTGAAAAATAGTAATAAATTTATTTTCAAACCTTAAAGTTTCTAAATCTGTATAAAAGCGAAGGATGCTGATCTCTTCGGCCAGTGAATGTGAATTATCAATAGAACTATTTAAAATGGATCGAATAAGTTTGGAAAACAATGATAAATAATTCAACGCTTGCTCTCTGTCATTTTTGGCTATAAAATATTGTATAGAATTGAGCGAATTGAATAAAAAATGCGGATTCATAACCGATCTCAAAGCCATCAATTTGTATTCAGCCATTTTTTTGTTCGATTCAACCAATTCATGTGCATTTGATTCTATCTGCTCCTTATTTTTTTTGTCTGCAGAAACATCGATCAATGCTACCACCACATTTTTTACTTTTTTATTTTCGTAAATAGGAAATGCCGTTACCAAAAACCAAACCAGGTCGTTTCGCATATTCCATTCATTTACTGAGAGCCCAAAATCTACTTGTAGTTCTTGGTTGATGATTACCTTTCCTTCAAGTGCCGATTCAAAAAAGTAAGTTGCACCAATTTCTTTCAGAAAAGAGTCGTTTCTGAAATGTATGCCACTGCGGCTATGCCAATCGACAGGAATGCTTGTGAGAGCCAAAATTGCATTGTTCATTCGCTGTACTTCACCCTCTTGGTCAATAATCATGATCCCAATAGGAATATTGTCGATAATGCTGTTTAAGAAGTTTTCACTTTCTAATATTTTATTTTCGGCTACTTTTCTATCTGTAAGATCGTAAAATTGTGAAAAAAGCACCTCTTTTCCATCTATTTCAATCGGTGTCACTCTTATTTCGCCATACAATTGTTTCCCATCTTTTCTTACGTGGCTCCATTCAAACACCCGTTCTTCGTGGCTATCTATTATTTTTTGAATGTTGGCCGATTTGTGCACCACCGAAAATCCATCGAAGCTCGACTGTTTCAATATGGGGCCAATCAAGGAATTAAGTTCTGATCTATCAGAAAGCTGAAGCAAATTAAGGGTGTGATCGTTACAATCAATGATATTGTCTTTATCGATAATCATCATCGACACCCTCGCTTTTTCAAATAAAGCCCTGAATTTTTGTTCACTCAATTTTATTTGTTTTTCTATCGTTCTTTTTTGAGAAATATCACTTCCAATTATTGCAACGCCTGTGATTGATCCGTCTGAATTTTTTATCGGATTGAAATGGTATTCGAAAATTGTACCTTCGCTTCCTAGCTCAGCTTTAAATTTTTCTCCGCTTAATGCTTTGTCGTAGAACTCCTTCCAATCTTTCAGTGTCTCTGCATTTACACCTTCAAGAGCATCCATTCCTTCTCTTGGCTCGCGTTTAAAAACCGATTTGTATCGAGAAGTAAATTCTTCATTGAACGCGATAAATTTAAGATCGTTACTCACAGCCCAAATACTAAAATCATTGCTGTTGATGATTGCTTTAAGATTTGCCTCACTATCTAATATTTTTTGTCGGTCTTGCTTTCTTTTCGTAATGTCTTGCACTGCACCGTAGGCTTTGATGGTTTTTCCGTTGCTCATTTCTGCATATCCAACACTTCTTACCCATATTTTTGAGCCAGTTTGTGTTGTCATTTCCATCTCGCTGTCAAAAGGGTCGCCTTTTTCAAACAGTTTCTTGATATTATTTTCGATTACGAGTTTATCCGTCTCGTTATAAAAGTCACTCATTTTATTAAAATTGAGTTCATCGCCCACCTTTAACCCTCTCATTAGGTACATTTGGTCTGTGAAATAATATTTATTCATCGCCACATCGTATTCCCAGCCACCCACTTTATTTACCAAACCAGTAAGATTGAGTAATTGAATGTTTTTCTGCAAAAACTGTTCTTTTTCTTCAAGTTTTTTATTTACCAGAGAAAGTTCGTCTACATAGCTGCGAAGTTCTTCTTCGTTAGATGTTAGTTCTAGTTCTCTTTGCGCCAGTATTTCATTCAGTTTGTTTGATTGTTGAAGTGATAATTCTAAGCTTTGTTCGGCTTTTTTTCGATCTGTAATATCTTGTATGCTCCCTCGAAACTCAATTAAATTGCCTTCAGTATCAGAAATAGGGTTTCCGATGCCTAGCAAACATTTCTCGATACCCGTTGGCGAAACGTATTTATTTTCGAGTTTGTAGGCACATTTATTTTTTGTGGCATTTGATATTATTTCTGATATTAGTGCATTTTCCTCTTCGGAATGTAAAGTCTGGAACAAGTTAAAATCGATTTTTGTACCTAAAGGAATTTCGTAAATAGCGTACGTAACATCGCTCCAAATAACATCGCCAGTGGCTAACACATATTGCCAACTGCCCAGTACGGCAATTTCTTGTGTTTCTCTCAACATCTCCTCGCTGTCTTTAATCAATTTTTGATTAACTACGCTTTCAGTAACATCTCGAATAAAAACAGCTATTTCTACTATTTTATTGTCATTGTCAAATATGGGAAAAAACGATTCGGTAGTGTAAATGTGCTTTCCATCAGCTATGGGATGCATAGTCTCTTTATGCTGTGTTTCGCCCTTCAATACATTGTCGAATATTTGTCGATAATCCTCGTGAAATTGTGGCGGTAGCAAATCAAATATTGAATATTTATCTGCCTCTATGGTAATGCCATAATTACTTTGCATCACATTTTCGTAAGATTTGTTAAATCCTGTGAGAATATAGTTGCTATTTACAACCAATATTCCATCAACATCTGTGCTGTTGATTACGCTGGTGAATCGTTTTTCTTGAATGCTAATTTTTTCTTGGCTTTTAACTTTTTCAGTAATTTCTTTGATGTAAATCGCTATTTCTGTTATTTCATCGTGTTCGTTTCTGATAGGGGAGTAGCATTCTTCGCATACGTACCTACCCAAGATCGTGTCATTTAGGTCTACAATGCGTGAGTATGCATTGCCTTCAAATACACTTTTGTAGATCGCTTCGTAAGATTGCCATGCCGATTGGTCGAGTAGAAAAGTCTTGACATTAGCACCTGGTTCAAAGTCTTTTTTGTTTATTTTAAAGAATAATTCTCTGAAAGGTCGATTAGCAATATTTACTTTGTATTCTCTATCAATCGATGCAATTATATCAGGCGAATTATCAAAAATGGTGTTTATTTGCCTTTCTCTTTGCTCTACAAAATCATTTACACTTATTAGCTCTTCAATCGATTGTAGGAGTTCTTCCTCTTTGGTAGTAAGTTCTTCCTTTCTATTGGCAAGTTCTTTATTTAGTTTTATTTCTTCTTGGTAAGCCTCTGAAATGGCTTTTTCAGTTATTAATTTTTGGGTAATGTCTTTTCCAAATGCACTTATGCCAACAATAGACTCATTTAAATAGATTGGATTTACAGTAAACTCTGTGTGTTTTACGCTTCCTTCTAACTCAAATGTATCTACTTCTGTAATTCTTTCTCCTTTTAAAGCTATGTCAAACCTTTTTTTGTGTGTCTGAGATATATCGGCAAAATCTTGTTTTTCAAGATGTTGCAAAATATTCGTGCCAAGTTTTATTCGTTTTCCAGTTAATTTTTCGATCGATTCTGCAATATTTTTATTGAAACTTGTTATTTCGTATTTATTATTTAGAGAAAAAATTTCATCTGAATTACTTTCAAAAACGCCTTTTAGTATCGCCTCATTTTCCGCGAGTTGATTTTCCGTTTTATAATTTTGGGTAATGTCTCTAATGAAGATATGTATAGATTCGACATTATTCTGACTATTTTTTACTGGTTTGAAAACTTCTTGGTAGTACACATCGGGCAGATTTTTGGCACCGAAGTTTCTAAATGTATTATTTTTGACGGTATCACCGGCCATTACGTTAGCCAATATTTCTTTGTAATGTTTGGTTAAAAAGGCTGGGATTATCTCAAAAAACGAGGTTTTTTCTATTTCTACCACAAGGTCGTAAGCTTTTAAGCACATAGCCGTAAATCCTTTGTTGGCATACTTGATCGAAAAATCAAGTTGCAGCGACAATATATATTCGTCAGAATCATCAAGAATCGACTCGAAAGAATCGCCAAGTAATTCAAGATTTCGTTTTTCGTTAAAACTGTTTGGTGTTGAACTCATATATTTTGCTGAAATTTGAGATTCATATAAGTATACAAAATAGCAATCTAAGTGGTAAGATGCTAATATTTATTTTGATATGAATCAATAAGTTGCATCTATCTTTATTTATCTGTTTATAAAGGCAAGAAATTATTCTTATTTAATGAACTTCAAAATACTAGTTCTGTTCTGTATCTTTCTCAATATTTTTTTCGCTAGTCCAGGTTCAGCTGCCAGTCAAAATGCAAATTTAAAGATTAAGAAATCGCAATTTGATGATTTGGTACACCAACAAGGCCTTTTTTTTGAAGATAAAAAGGGGAATTTAACGATAGATGATTTTTTGGCTGCGCCTAATAGTTTGATATTTTCTCCAAAACATAAAAACAATTTTGGATATTCGCCCTCAGCGTATTGGTTTAAATTAAATATCGACACTGATTCGATTGGCAACGCTTTCGTTTTGGCGTGCGAAAATACCACAATTAATTACCTCGATTTCTATTTGGTTGATGCCAATGGTGAAGTTGTCAAATCGAATAAAACAGGCAATTCTCGCCCATTTTCTACCCGCGAATACGACAACAGGTACTTTATATTTAATTTGCCCTTGAAGTCAAATAGTACTTACCAAATATTCGTCAGAATAGCCTCTGAAGATGCGGTTGATTTCAATATGGTATTAGCCGATTACAATAGCTATTTCGATCACCATTACCGATTGCAGATGATTGAGGGCATATATTTTGGTTGTATTCTCATCATGGGTTTGTATAATCTTTTTTTATATTTAGTAATATTTGATGTAAGCTATTTGTATTATGTCTTGTACATTTTTTCTGCCTTGCTTTTTCAATTTGAGCTAGGTGGTTGGTTCAATCAATATTTAATGAAAGACTTGCCCACAATTTCTAATAAGATGGGAGGGGTATTTTTGAGCCTAGAAATTCTGTTTATATTACAATTTATGCAAGCTTTTTCTGGAAATGTCCATCACCCTAAATTCGTTAAAAACATCTTCTATTCGATTAAATGTATTGCCGTTGCGGAAATAGTAGCATGTATATTTATCCCGTTAAAGTACAATTTGCCTTTTTTTATTGTTTTGTGTATGTGTGGCGTGATACCGTGCATAATGTACGCCATATTTAGTGCCTATACACAAGGGGTTTCGTCTGCAAAATTTATGATTGTTGGCTGGTCGTGCATTGCTTTTGGCGGAATCATGTATGCATTGGCGAGTTTGGGCTTTACACCATTTAATTTTTTTGCTACTTATAGTACTCAGATTGGTACTATTTTGGAACTATTGTTTTTGTCGTTTGCGTTGGCAGATCGAATAAATGTGTTGAGGGTTGAAAAACAACAGGCACAAAGGGAGACAATTGTGCAATTAGAAGAAAATGCCGTGCTTTTACAACGGCTAAACGATGAGCAGATAAAAGCGTTTGGGGCAGTAATTCAAGGGGAAGAGAATGAGCGAAAAAGGCTTGCTTTCGAGTTGCATGACGGAATTGGCCAATTGCTTTCAGTTGTGAAACTCAATCTTTCTTCTCTAGAACATTGGGTAGATAAGCGAAACAAAGAGGCTGCAGAGGTAGTAAGAAGCATTGTGGCTTTGGTGGATGACTCTTGCAGAGAAGTTCGCAATATTTCTCATAATTTGATGCCTAACACCGTAGTGCAATTTGGTTTGATGGCTGCCTTAAAAGATTTTTGTAGAAAGATAAATAATGCAAAAAAAATACGATTGCACTTTCAAAACTTAGATTTCGAACCCGATCTTTTGCCGCAAGTACAAACCACTTTGTATCGTATTATTCAAGAAATTGTTCACAATGCTATTCGGCATTCGCACGCTACCGATGTGTACATACAACTTTTTTTGGAAGATGAAAAAATGGTTTTGCTGATTGAAGACAACGGAATAGGGTTTGATATGGCGCTAATACACAAGGGATCAAACGGAATGGGTATTAGAAATATCATATCGAGAATTGAATACTTAAAAGGAGAAGTGCATATTGATGCTTCGCCAGGCAAAGGAACTATGTACAACATCAATTTGAATTTGCAACACCATCAGGTTTTAGATTAAAGTTGGTTTTTTCGAGTTGAATGATAAATCTTGAAACATTTTCAAATTTTTAAGAAACATTATTCTTACTTTACGAGTACTGAGCTTGAATCTGTTGCCTTGCTAACAAATAACTATGACAAATAATGGGATTGAAAATTTTACTGTGTGACGACCACCAAATAATGCTTGATGGCCTCAAATCCATACTTAAAAATGGCAAAGAGTTTGATGAAATTTATACTTGCCTCCATGCCAATGAGGCCTTGAAAGTCTTAGACGAAACGCAGATCGATTTAGCACTCATCGATATTAACCTGCCGGGAATGAACGGCATTGAGCTTACTGAAAAAATAAAAGCCGAGTTTCCTTATACAAAAGTGATTATTTTATCAATGAACAATGCCTTAGGAAGCATTCAGCAAGCACTCGATGCTGGTGCAGCGGGGTACATTCTCAAAAATACGGATAGAAAAGAGCTGCTGGATGCCATAAAAGTAGTAATGGCAAAGGGCATATATTACAGTCGAGAGGTTTCCGATATTTTGATCTCTAATTTGATGACATACAAAGAAATCAAGAAGGAAGACGCAAAAATATTTGATCTTACACCTCGTGAAATAGAAATTATTAAACTTATCATTAAAGAATATTCAAACCAAAAAATAGCCGATGCGCTCTTTATCAGTGAACATACGGTCGAAACCCATCGAAAGAATATATTTAGGAAAACAAACACCAAAACTTTAGTGGGGCTTGTAAAATTTGCATTTGAAATAAAAATATTAGATTGACTTTGCATTTGGATTAAACCAGTCTAATATATTAAGAAAAAGTTTTGCGTAATTTCTAAATTGTTCCTAAAACGTATATTGCTTTCATGTCTGGTGTTGCTGAACCTCCTATTTTTTCAAGAGAAATGGCAAAAGCCTGTGCATTGGCTACATCGTTCATTTTGATAAGTGAATTATTTTGAAATTCTAGTGCCAATAATCCTGCATTTACTGGTTTTCCGTCTGCCATAGCCCACAATTGGTACTGCTTTCCTGCCGGCAGTTTTGGCAAATTATCGATCGAGACGAATAAATCTTTACTTTCAGAGTTCCAATAAATCATCGCTGAAGCTTCTTTTGCCAAGTCTAAACCTTCCAAATGGGTGGTTTTATTGCCATGTTTGTGCAAAAGAGAGAGTTGCTCTGAGGCACTTCTGTAATTGGCTCTGTTGATAAGATTTTCATACGTAAGTCGATTGTTGGTTTTGGTAATTTGCGATAATTGCGTCTTTAAAGTTTCAGTTTGAGATCCTAAATAAACATTACCCAATAAACTTGAAGCTGAAATAATAAGTGAGGCAGCTACCCACCATGTTTTGATTGGTGATACCGGTTTCAATTCAATCTCTTTTGTTTGGTTATCCATGTTAATTTGGTTAAAAATTTTGTTCTTTAGAGTGGTTGGTGTTTGAATTTCGTAAGCATACGCATATTTTTCTAAAGCGATCTGATTTTGAGCCAATATTTTAAAAACTTCTTCCGATGCGTTGGCAGATTGTTCTACCAATTGCATTTCATCATCAGTGGCCAAACCAAGGGTGTAGTTTTCTATTATTCCAGAGGCAATAAGTGTTGACGTATCCATAATTTAATCAGCAAAAGTTTCTCTTAAATGATTCATTGCAAGCTTTACCCTTGTTTTTACAGTTCCCAAAGGCATTTGTAGGTGTTCGGCCACTTCAGATTGTGTAAATCCGTTGAAATATATCAAATCAATAATTTCTTTATGTTCTGGCTTCAATCTTTCTACTATTTCTTTAACGCCAATATGGTCTGTTTTGTAGGTCTCATTTCTAAAAGCATCAATTTTTTTGGTGTTTTCAACCACATCATAGGCCGCAGCCGATTTTTTATAGTTTTCAGATCTTGTGGTATCGATCCCCGTATTTCGAGAAATATTTAGCATCCAGGTAAATATAGTGCCTTTCTCAGGGTTGAAATCGTCTATTTTACGCCAAATTTTGACAAAAGCCTCCTGCATTACGTCTTCTGCGGGCGGATCGGTACGCACTATTTTTAGAATAATTCCATAAAGGGCATCAGAGTAACTATCGTACAAGGCAGAAAAAGCAGTTTTGTCTCTTTTTTTGAGTTTTGAAACGAGCTCTTCTTCTGTTAATTTTAGTTTATAAAGCTTCACAAGATTTGTGTTGATATACTTACGAATGTAGGAAGTGTTTTGGATTTAAGATACAATAAAAAATAGTTTTTTTATAAAATTAGCATTTGGAGGAACGGTGAAAATTGTATCAGATTGAAAAAAAGAGGAATAACAGATAAAGTGCAACCCACAGTAAATCCATCAAATGCCAATAAATGCCTAGCAAATCCAAAAGCATGTATTCGTAAGGATCTGTAACGTATAATAAATTTTTAACAGGGTCGCGATAGGCTGCAAAAGCCCTAAAATATACGAATAGAAAAAAGATAAAGCCGCCAAAAAAATGGACGAGGTGCAAGCCTGAAAGTAAATATATGTACGAACCTGTTACATTTCCGCTAAAAAATATTCCCTTATCCATCAACTCCTTCCAACCTTGCATTTGAAAAGCGATAAATAAAAGACCTAATAAGAAAGTCGCTGCCAAATATCTGTTAAGTAGCTTTGGGTTGTCTACTTTATAGGTTTGCAAACTTTTCGACATCGTAAAACTCGAAAATAGAATGCACAATGTGCTGAAAGTAAAATATTTTGGGAGATAATTGTGTTGCAAATTGTTGGTGACGGCAAAGCCAAATCCCAAAAAACCAAATAAAATAACAATGCCAATAATGGAAATGTAAATAAAAAGTTTGAATGGATGCAGCCTTCTTAAATCTTCAATCCATTGCGGATCGCCAGGATATGCACTGTTTTTGCTTGACATGCTTTTTAGTCTCTCTTCATTTAATTATCAAATAATCGATAACGAGCACTAAAAGTTTAAACTAAGACTTCTTTTTCAGCTTTCGATTCGTCAAAATCTACTCCTGAAAATAAATACATCATCATCATGCGAGAATATCGAAATGTGAACGGCATGGCCAAAAGTGTGGCAAATGATACACATCCAACCAAAACATAAATATCAGGATTGAAAAAAAACTGTATTCCTACACCTGCTACGGCAATAATTGCAACATTTATGGCATAGCTGAAATACATGGCTCCAGTAAAAAATCCTGGCTCACGCTCGAAATACAAATTGCAATGAGGGCAGTTTGTATTTGCATCGCCAAAATGCAAAAGATTGTAAGTAGATGATTTGAACATATTGCCTTTTCGGCATTGCGGGCATTTCTGACCAATAAATGCCTGGAATTGTGTTTTGGAAACGATTTTCATTTGTTCGGCTAATTATTTACAATGCTATTCTCCAAAAATCTCTACCCTAAAAGTTCGAGTTACAAATCAAACAATGCCGCCTCTAATTAAGTGCCAAAAATACGTATGCAATTTTTAAAATTTGCAGCGAATTTGCACTAGCTTTGTGATATTTATTAACAAGTCATCTCATAACTTTTAGCATCATTACTATGAATTTTAACCCTTGGCACGATGTGAGTTTCGGAGAAAATGCTCCAGAAATAGTGCAGGCCATCATCGAAATTCCCAAAGGGAGCAAAGCCAAATACGAGCTCGACAAAGAAAGTGGTCTTTTGAAATTGGATCGTATTCTATATTCTTCTGTTCATTATCCAGCAAATTATGGTTTTATACCAAAAACCTATTGCGATGACCAAGATCCGTTGGACATTTTGGTCTTATGTTCGGAAGATGTAGTACCTATGTGTCTGATCGAAGCAAAAGTAATAGGCGTAATGCAAATGATAGATGGGAATGAAAGAGATGATAAAATAATAGCCGTTGCCAAAAACGATATGGCTGTAAATTATGTGAATGATATTGAAGAATTGCCTCCGCACATGCTGGGCGAAATTCGTAGATTTTTTGAAGATTATAAGAAAGCCGAACACAAAGAAGTGATCGTAGAGGCGTTTTACAACAAAAAATATGCCTTAGAAATAATTGAAGAGTCGATAAAGGCCTACAATGAAAAGTTTGTTAAATAAGGCATAATCAGATACTTTTATTCATTGCTAATGGCAACATTATTAAAAAAATAAATCTTCTGTAGGCTAATTGATTTGGTTGGGAGTGGCAATTGGTGAGTGACGAAAAAATACGAATATCGAAAAAAAACGGCCACAAATGGAATATTGTGGCCGTTTTGGTATTATTAATTCTATTACAATCCAAAAGCCTGTTCCAAATCGGCTTTTATGTCGTCTATGTGCTCGGTACCGACTGAAATTCGCAACAAACCTGGTGTAACGCCAGTAGTAATTTGTTCTTTTTCAGATAGTTGCGAATGCGTGGTGCTTGCTGGGTGAATAATCAAAGTTTTTGAATCGCCTACGTTTGCTAAGTGGCTCACCAATTTCAGACTATCTACAAATTTAGTTCCAGTTTCTCTACCACCTTTTATTTCAAAGCTCAATACAGCTCCAAAACCACGCTTTAAATATTTTTTGGCAAGTGAATGGTATTTGCTGCTTTCCAAACCTGGATAGTTTACACTTGCTACTTTTGGATGTTTTTCAAGCCATTTGGCCAAATCTAGCGCATTGCTTACTGCTCTGTCAACGCGCAAAGACAGCGTTTCAAGCCCCTGAATCAATTGCCAAGAATTGAATGGACTAATGGCTGGTCCCCAATCTCTCAAACCTTCGACTCTTGCACGAATAATGAATGCGATATTTGCTCCAATTGGCCCATGTGGGCTAAATACATCCCAATAGACCAAGCCATGATAGCCCTCTGATGGCTCAGAAAACTGCGGAAATTTACCATTTCCCCAATTGAAATTGCCTCCATCTACAATTATTCCGCCTATGCTTGTGCCGTGCCCACCTATCCATTTTGTGGCAGATTCCACGACAACATTTGCTCCATGTTCTAGTGGGCGAAACAAATAGCCGCCAGTTCCGAAAGTATTATCGACTATTAAAGGAATATCGTGTTTTTTTGCTACTGCCGCAATTGCCTCAAAATCAGGGATATTGAAGCCAGGATTTCCTATAGTTTCGAGGTAAATAGCTTTGGTTTTGTCATCAATCAATTTATCGAAACTTTCTGCATCATCGCCATTCGCAAAACGAACTTCCACACCAATCGTTTTGAACTGGACTTTAAATTGGTTGTACGTACCGCCATATAAAAACGAAGTAGAGACAATGTTGTCGCCTGTTTTGGTAATATTATTGATGGCAATGAATTGGGCAGCTTGCCCCGAAGCGGTAGCCAATGCTGCCACGCCACCTTCCAAAGCTGCAACTCTTTTTTCAAAAACATCCGTTGTAGGATTCATCAAACGGGTATAAATGTTTCCAAATTCCTTAAGCCCAAAAAGATTCGCCCCATGTTCAGAATTTTTGAATTGGTACGAAGTAGTTTGATACAAAGGCACCGCCCTAGATTGTGTAGTTGGGTCAACTTCCTGCCCAGCATGAAGTTGAAGTGTTTCAAATTTTAGATTGCTCATTTTACAAGATATTTAAAAGATTGTACAAAAACAGCTAAATGTGTATTTTGTATCAAATGTAGAATAATATTTTGTATTGCTAACCATTTTTTAAAAATTAAGAATAATATTTTGATAATTTTGTAAATGCATGATTTAATCTGGTTTTGGGCAATGGTTTGCTTGTGGTAATTTCTTTTTTACAAGTCGCCATAAAAATTCTTATGAGGAAGCTAAGTTGGATAGGATTTTGGGATTTATCTCCTTATTTGGGACCAGGTTGGTTGGGCTTGTATTGGTACAATTTTTTATCATCATTTTTCTTTTTAGTTGACGGTTGGTTTTTGGGTTTGACGTTTTGCACAGGTTGGGCTATCAAAGTTTCAACATTTTCGATTTTAGCAGGTTTTAAGTCTTTATTTTTGGCTATTATTTCACTTCGCAGTGGTTTATCCATTCTATAGTAGGTTATTTTGGATAATCTGGCAGTTTTGTCATAAAAATTCCAAGCACCCGATTTTTTTCCAAAAATTAAATTGCCTTCTGATTCCAATTTTCCGTTGTCGTGATAGGTTCTTGACAAACCTCTCAAATCGTTTCTTGAGAATGTAAATTCAGCCTTTAAGATGCCATTTTCATTGTATCGAGCCGTAATTCCTTGCTTGAAACCATTGAACCACAGCTGTTTTTCATACATTTTTCCATTAGGATAATAAACAATCCGATCGCCCCAAATCTTATTTTCTTGGTATTTTTCAGCTATGCTGTCTTTGCCAGAGCGATAGTAAAAGTTCCATCTACCTGTTTTTTTCAAGCCGTCCCATTGCTGCACTGCAGCCAAAATACCAGATTGAAAATATAATTTCTTGTTTTGAGTTTGCGATTCATTATCCACCACATTTTCTTCTTTTTTATTTCCATTTTCCCAATAAAGTGTGTAATAGCCTTCTTTTGTTCCCTTGGTATAATAAAATTCGCCCATTTTAGAGCCAGATTCAAAGAAAGAAGTGGCTTTTCCGTTCAAAATACCTTCGCTGTAATTGGCCTCCATGGCAAGTTTGCCAGTAGAAAAATAGTTTTTACAAATACCATTTTTAACGCCATTTGTATTTGTACCTTCCGTTTCGATGTTGGTATTGGTATAAAATGTTTTGTAATTTCCATTCAGTTTGCCTTCTACAAAGTAAGTTTCGCCTGCCAATGTGATTCCATCTTCGTAGAAATCTAAAGTAACACCATTAGGCGTATTATTCTGATAATCAGCTATTTGCTTTAAATTTCCCGTTTCATAATTTGTAATCATTTCGCCATTTATGCGATCGCTGTTAAATTTTGCTTTTATTTTTAATATTTTGTTTGGGAAATACGTGTAGAGCGTATCAAAAAGAGAATCATTTTTATAGATGCCTTTTTGGAAAGGTGTACCTTCATCGTAATAAATAAAAAAAGTGCCATTTTTTTTGCCGTTTTTGAACGCCATTTGTGTTTTTAGATTTCCATTTTCGTGGTACTCGCAGAACACCGAATCCTTTTTTCCTTTTGTGTACCTGCCAATTAGTTCAGGCGACCCTTTGGGGAAATATCTTGAGTAATGGCCATCCAAAACCCGGTCTTTTCTATCATTCACAAAAAAATCTTCTTTCAATAAGTATTTTTCTTTGTCGTAATAGGTTTTGAGGTTTACCTGAGTATAAGATTTGAAAGAGAAGACAAGTGAAAAGATAAAAAAACAAAGACGTAAAAACTTCATAGCGACCAGGTTTTTGAAAATAAACTACAACAATTTGGATTTTTAAAACACTTGGAGCTTTTTTGATTTCGAATTTCTATTTCAAAAACAAAAATTCCCATTTGATTAAATCTCAAACGGGAATTTGTAACGTAAATTATAAGAAGAGAATTTAGTTTTTGTACAGCACTTGCTTTACCGCATTTATCACTCTGGCTGGTGTTGGCATTATTTCATCGATCAAAGTAGGGGCGTAAGGTAGTGGCAAATCTTTAAATGTAACCCTAATGACTGGAGCATCTAAATAATCAAAGGCATATCGTTGCAAATGGTAAGTAATTTCTGTGGCTATACAACCCAAAGGCCAGGCCTCTTCTACTACTACACATCTGTTCGTTTTCTTTACAGAATTTACCACAGCAGCGTAATCAATAGGGCGAATAGTGCGTAAATCGATCAATTCTACACTTATTCCTTGTTTTTCCAATTCTTCAATAGCAGGCATTACCACACGTGGAATCATTTTTCCGAAACTAACAATAGTAACATCTTTGCCTTCTTTGATAGTATTTGCTACGCCAATGGGTATGGTATACTCACCATCGGGAATCATACCTTTATCTCCATACATTTGCTCCGATTCCATAAAGATAATAGGGTCATTGTCTCGAATCGAAGATTTTAACAATCCTTTGGCATCTGCATTGTTGGAAGGAACTACCACTTTTAAACCTGGAGTGTTGGCAAACCAATTGTCGAATGCCTGCGAATGTTGTGAGCTCAGCATACCTGCACTGCCAGTAGGGCCTCTGAACACGATTGGGCAAGAATATTGTCCGCCAGTCATCGACATCATTTTGGCAGCACTGTTGATAATCTGATCGATTGCAACGAGAGAAAAGTTGAAAGTCATAAATTCAATAATGGGTCTCAAGCCATTCATGGCAGAACCGATACCTATTCCAGTGAAGCCCAATTCTGCAATTGGCGTGTCGATTACTCGTTTTGCCCCAAATTCTTCCAACATTCCTTGGCTCACTTTGTAAGCCCCATTGTATTCTGCAACTTCTTCGCCCATTAAATAAATGCCTTTGTCATTTCGCATTTCTTCGCTCATGGCTTCACGAAGGGCTTCTCTCATTTGAACCTCTCTCATTTGTATATTTTATGGATTGATAAGGGATTTGCTTGATCTAGAATGCGAAAATAAGGGAAAGGCACGAAATATTTAATTTTATGGCTGTTTTTTTGAAAAAAGCAGTTTTAGACAATCAACACGAAGCCATGTTGAGCAGAACAGATTTTTAAAAATATTTTGACACGTTCTTTCCCATTTTTGATAGACTTCAATGTCAAGAAATATTTCAATTGTCCAATGCTGTTACTTTTATACAGAAAAGGGATTTATTGATTAATTAAAGTAATGAAATTTCTACTTTAATTATCGAAATTTTTAAACACAAAATGTTTTTAATGACTGGGTGGAGATAATAGGCTCAATATTCAGCTCTGAAGGCTTTATGCCTCGATGTATGTGTGGAAACTGGAGCGATGAACTTGGATGGTTTTACATTGGATCGAATACTGCTATTTGGGGGGCTTATTTTTCGATTCCTATTTTGCTCATGAAACTAACAGTAAGAGGGAGTAAAAAGGTTTTTATAAGAATATTCGTTTGCTTTATCCTTTTTATTTTTTTGTGTGGCACCACAAATATGAGAGACGCCCTTATATTTTCGGTGCCCATTTATAAATTCAATGCTTTTTTGCTGTTTTTTACTGCCATCATCTCATGGGCGACTGTATTTATCTTATACAGATTTCTTCCAACGGCTTTACAATATAATTCTCCATCGGGGCTTCAATACATTATCGATGGGCAAATAAGGAAGTTGTCAGAGGCATACCAAAAACTAGCAGAAAGCGAAAAGCAGTTCAAAACACTTGTTAATGGCAATCCAGACATCATTACAAGAATTGGAAAGGATTTAACTTGTAAATTCATCAACAACACCGTAGGCAAATTTAGAAACATAGAAACTAGCGACATTATCGAAAAGACAATATTACAAATGGATAAAGAAGGTGGCTCAAAAAACAACGAATTATTTGTGCAAAAACTAGAAAAAGCTTTCGATGCAAATGAAGCGCAAAGTTTTGAGTTTTTTTCTAACACAAACGGCTCTAAAATGAGTCATTTTTCAATGTCAATTATTCCGCTTGAGAATGAAAATGGTGAGAAACCCGAAGATGTGTTGACGATTACCAAAGACATCACTGCTCAAAAAATGTACGAGATCGAACTAAGCAACAATGTTGCTAATCTAGAAATAATTGCCAAAAGGCTCGAGAAGAAGCATAAAATTCTAGAAGATTTTACCTATCTAGTCTCTCACAATTTGCGATCGCCTGTTTCAAATTTGTCGTCACTGATTGATTTATTAAAAGAGGAAAACACAGAAGAGTTTAAAAAATTTGTGTTTGAAAAAATTATTATTGCTTTTGATACGCTTTCTGCAACAGTTTCTGATTTAAGCGAGGTAGTTCAAATAAGGCAAAATACAGATATTCCCAAGGAAATACTAGGGTTTGATTAAATACTTAACAAACATCTGATTAACTTAGAATGGCAAATAAAGCAAACCGAAGCCGATATTCAATCCGATTTTAGTAAGTGTGAATCTGTAGAATACCCAAAAATATACCTAGAAAGTATTGTGCTGAATTTGCTAACCAATGCTATCAAATACAAATCGAAAAATCGAAAACCCAAAATAAATTTTACTACAAATATTGATAAAGATGGCATAATTTTCCTAGTTTGTGAAGACAATGGGCTTGGCATAGATATGCAAAAACATGAACACAAACTTTTTGGACTTAAGAAAACCTTTCACGAGCATCCTGATGCAAAAGGCGTTGGTTTATTTATTACCAAAAACCAAATAGAAACGATGGGCGGTACTATTTTTGCAGAAAGTGAAATTGATAAGGGTACAAAATTTACAATTCAATTTAATAAATACATAAATCAATGGAAGGAAAACTAGATACAGTCTGTATAATAGATGATGACGACATTTATCAATTTACAGCTTCGATAGAAATAAAAAAAACGCAGCTTGTAGACAAAATAATTGTTTTTTCAAACGGAGAGCAAGCCATAGATTTTTTCAAGTTGGAGATCAATAATGCCACTAATTTGCCCGATATTATTTTTCTTGATGTGAATATGCCTGTTATGGATGGTTGGCAATTTCTAGATGAATTTATACTATTCAAGGACATTTTACCCAAGACTGTTCTTATATATATGGTAAGTTCTTCTGTTGATGAACGCGATATTTCGAGGGCGAATAGAATAAAAGAAGTTACCGGATACATGTTAAAACCCATCGGACAGAAAAAAATGGCGGAAATCTTCAGTAGTATGTTAAATTAGCCATTGAAACTCCAGCCATTACTTCAATTTCAATTTATGTTTCCCCCGTATATCACAGTCGAAAAACTCAATATTTTCATTCAAAATGCGTTGCAAGAAGATATTGGCACTGGCGACCATACTTCTTTGGCTACTGTTGGTGAAAGTAAAATGGGCAAAGCGCAATTGATTTTTAAAGATAATGGTATGGTGGCTGGCTTGGAATTATCGAAATATATTTTTGAGGCAGTAGATTCTGGTTTGAAAATCGAATATTTTGTAAAAGATGGCGATGCAGTAAAGAAAGGCGAAATTGGGTTTGTGGTCGAAGGAAAATCCATTTCGATACTTGCGGCTGAGCGTTTGGTATTGAATTGTATGCAGCGCATGAGTGCCATCGCCACTTTAACAAGCGATTTTAACAATGCCATAAAACATACCAAAGCCAAATTGCTAGACACCCGAAAAACAACTCCCAATTTTAGAATGCTTGAAAAATGGGCTGTATTGATTGGAGGTGGTAAGAATCATCGTTTTGGTTTGTACGATATGATTTTGATAAAAGACAATCATATTGATTACTCAGGTGGCATCGTCAATGCACTCGAGAATACAGCTAACTATCTCAAAAATAACGATTTAGATCTGAAGATAGTGATAGAAACTCGCAATTTGACAGAAGTTCATCAAGCCTTGTCTTTTGGTAATATCGAGCGAATATTACTAGATAATATGCCCAATGAAATGCTAAAAGAGGCCGTGCAAATTTGCAAGGGCAAGGTAGATACCGAAGCTTCGGGTGGCGTCAATATTAATACCATAAAAGCAATCGCTGAAACTGGAGTAGATTATATCTCTGTTGGGGCATTGACACATTCGTACAACAGCTTAGATATGAGCCTAAAAGCTCTAAAATGAGTATGAATTTACCATAAAATATATAAATCTTTATGGATACTATGCCGTGATTAACTGTTCTAATTCGTTAAAAGAAATGATTTTCACTCCTAATTTTTGAGCTTTCTCCAGTTTTGATGGCCCCATATTTTCGCCTGCAACCAAAAAATCTAATTTGCCCGACACGCCAGAAAGTATTTTGCCTCCGTTGGCTATGATTTTTTCTTGCAAAGCTTCGCGGCTAGTATCAAATGTACCAGAAATTACAAAACTCTTTCCTTCAAGTGAATCGCTTTCAATGAAGACTTCTTTTTCCTCAACTTCAAACTGTAAGCCTTTGTTTTTCAGTCTGTTAATGAGTATAATATTTTCTGGTTCGGCAAACCAATTGGTAACACTTAAGGCTATTTTTTCGCCAATTTCAGGAACATTTACCAATTCATCAACACTTGCTTTTTCTAAGTTTTCTATGGTTTTGAAATAACGAGCCAGTTTTTCGGCTATGGTAAACCCTACAAACTTTATTCCAATGCCAAAAAGAACCCGTTCAAAAGGAATCAATTTTGATTTTTCGATGGCATTTAGTAAATTTTCAACTGTTTTTTGTTGAAATGAAATTTCTCTAGTTTTGCCCGTTTCTTCATCTGCAATTATTTTTTTCAATCCGAGTAGATTTTCTTGATTCAACTCGTAAATATCAGCAGGATTCGATATCAGACCATTATCAAACAGTACCTCAATTTTTCCTTCACCAAGGCTGTCGATATTCATTGCTTTGCGGTGAATAAAATGCTCTAAACGCCCCTTAATTTGTGGTGGACAGCCGTTTTCGTTGCTACAAACCCAAGCAGATTCGTCTGGTTTGCGAATGAGCAACGTGCTACAGGAAGGGCAATGGGTAATAAAATGAATCTTATTTGCAAAAAGCGTTCTTTTGGTGACATCAGCGCCTGTAATCTTTGGGATAATTTCGCCCGCTTTTTCGACAAATACAAAGTCGCCTTCGTGCAAATCCAATCTTTCTATTTCATCGGCATTGTGCAGTGTGGCTCTTTTTACAGTAGTGCCAGCCAGTGAAACAGGTTTTAAATTGGCTACAGGTGTAATTGCTCCTGTTCTTCCCACTTGAAAAATAACACTAATTAACTGAGTACTAGCTGTTTCCGCTTTAAATTTATAGGCAATTGCCCATCGCGGACTCTTAGACGTGACACCAAGCGTTTCTTGTTCTGAGAAATTATTTACTTTTATCACAATTCCATCGGTCGCCAACGGCAATTCATGTCTTTTGGTCTCCCAAAGTGCGATATAGTTCCAGACTTGGTCGATAGAGGCACATTTTTGAAATGTTGGCGACACATTAAATCCCCAATTTGTCAATTGAAGCATGGCTTCTTCTTGTGTTTCAAAAGCCAAATTTTCGCCCAATAAATAATATAAAAAGCAATCTAAGCCCCTGCGTGCCACTTCTGCCGAATCTTGCAACTTGAGCGTTCCAGAGGCAGTATTTCTCGGATTGGCATATAATTGATTGCCAAGTTCTTCTTGCTCTTTATTCAGTTTTTCAAAATTTTTGAGCGGAAAAAATACCTCACCACGCACCTCGAAGTATGCGGGGATATTTTCTGCCGTTATTTTTAGTGGAATGGATTTGATCGTTTTGGCATTGGCCGTAATATCGTCTCCTTGTGAACCATCACCTCGTGTAACTGCCTGTGTGAAGATGCCATTTTCGTAAATCAAACTAATGGCGACCCCGTCAAATTTCTGCTCGCAGAAGAGTTCAAATTCGCCATTTTTAGCTTCGTTTTTCAGGCCTTTTGTTACCCTTTCATTCCAATCAAACAATTCTTCTTTCGAATAAGTATTTGACAATGAAAGCATTGGGTATTTATGTACTACCGTTTTAAAATCTTTGGTAATCGTACCACCGATACGCTCAGTAGGCGAATCGATATTTTTGAAGTCAGGATTTTGCTTTTCGAGCAGTTGCAATTCGACAAGCAAAGCATCAAACTCAATATCAGTAATTTCAGAGATACTTTCTTGGTAATATTTGGTATTGAGCCTGTTGAGATATTGTGTTAGAAAATCAATTCTTTGTTTAGCATTTTCCATCAGTATGAAAATTGTAGGTGTTAAAAAGAGCTTTTTATGCGATTGATGGCAGCTTTTTGGGTTTCAGAATGAAATTAGAAGCTTCTATTTATCCCGACTACATACCTAAAATCCGTATTTCCAGTTCCCGCTGGGCTAGCATTGAGAAATAATGGCACATCGAAGCGAATGGTAAATGGTTTTATATTCAATTGGTCGATTTTTACTGTCAAGGCAGTACCTACACCACTCGACATTCTTAAATTTCCAAACCGTTGGTCGTTTGAGGAGTTTTGAAATGCCAAAATACCCATATCGTGAAATAAGTAGGTATCGAAATGAAAATATTTGGTGTAGCGATTTGGTTTCAGGGGTATAAATTTATCAAAATCGAGCTCGAACGAGAGCGATGCCCCAGATTTTCCTACATAATTAAGAGTGATTGTACCATTGTCGTCTGTGGGAGCTACATAGCCAGCAAAGCCCCTGATATTCAGGCCTCCGCCCATTTGAAAATGATTCGTGTTATTGTCGTAACCTTCCCAATCGCTGGGTACAAAACCAGCAGCACGGGTAAGTTTATTGGCAAATAGCTGCTCTGGCGATGCACCTGCCAAATATAAAGAAGATTCCAAAGGAGTGTTGCCAAAACCCAATCGCCCGAAAGCCCTTATTTTCCACTCAAATTTCGCTATATTGTAGTTTACAATGCTTGTGTATTGTAAATACGAATAATTGAAATCGTTGTAAATGCCTGGTAATCTGGCTTCTAGCGTCCATTCACCATTGCCTTTTGTGTTGATGGGATAATTTCGCGTGATCCCGGCTTGAATATACGTGTTGAATTTGCCAACACTCCAATAATCGGGATAAATAAGGTATAATTTGTCGCTAGGCAAATCGCGATACATAAGCCCGTGTTGAATAAATATTTTTGTATAGCGAGGATTGCGTAAATCTTGGTATCTAAATGTTTTTTCAAAGCCAACTTGGTGCTTTACTAGGCCCGCATTGAATTGAAAATCAGACACATAGTAAAGTTGTCGCCAATGTTTTGAAAGGTTGTATTTGTCGCTAAATTGAATAGAAACATTTCTGTTTTTCTTCGAATCATCTCCAAAAATATTGTCTTGCGCCAATCTAGAATTGTACCAGATCGTCATTTCTTGCCAATAATTTTGGTTGAAATATTCTCGGCTACTACCGCCACCTATTTGCAAGCCGTCAAATCGGTTCCACCACAAAGCAGGTCTTAAATACAGTTTTAGTTTTTCCCACGATGGTGGGTTCGGCAAATTGTGTTTAAGTTTAATATCGTAAAAATTGTTTAATGAGTTGTTAGTGAGGTCTTTATCGGCCAAAATATGCGCTGGATCAATTTCTACCTCCTTTAGACTTCCAGTAATGGTGACCGTGGTTTGGTAGGTGCTGTTGAGCAAATCCCAGCCATACCATTTTGGTAATATTTGAGCGTTGGTTGCTTTTATAAACCAAGTGTTTGGAATATGATAGTCAAATTTTTTGCCTTGTTTGTTTGAAACGGTAAAATCGATCGGCATTTGCATTCTGCCAAGACGTGCAAATTTTATTCCATAGATATTGGTTTTCAAACTGTCGATTTTCGTGGTATCATTCGATTTTATCTTTATTACTCTTTCAATTTTATAATCGATATTTTTGGTAGTTTCCAGCCATTGGTCAAAAAACCAAGTAAGATCTGTTTTTACATATTCTGTAATAGCCTCTCTAAAATCTTGTGGGTAGGGGTGAGCGCCCGTCCATTTTTTTACATAATGTTGCATGGCTTTCTGAAATAAGGTGTCGCCCAACACGTATTTTAAATTGTAAAGCATTACGCCAGTTTTGTTATAAACAGCCCTGTAGCCACCAGATTGCCGTATTCCACTGTTGAATCCGTTGGAATGTGTATTTAATGGTTCGTCATAGCCCGTCCAAACATCTGCCAAATAGCTAGTGTAAAGGCGATCGAAACGATTTACCGAGCTATCAGAAAACGATTGCAAAAATTTGAATGGGGCAGGTCTGAATTTCTTTTTGCCAGTAATTTTGTCCATGCTCCAAATGGTGAGAAATTGGGTGAACCCTTCATCTAGACTAGCCCTGTAAGTTTCGTTTGAGCCCAACATGCCATAAAACCACATGTGTCCAACTTCGTGTGCCAGCAAATATTGGTGCTGTGGATATGTGCCTCCATCTAATGTCAACATTGGGTATTCCATGCCATCATCGGCATCGGCCACTATTATTTTTGGCCATATATAAGTGCCAAAGTCTTTGATGTACGTTTCCATTATTTGTACTGTAAAACTGGCCGATTGTTGCCATTTTGCCGCATGAGGTTCTTGAACAAGGGCTATTATTTTTATTCCATTCAAATCTATCGATTCAAAACGATACAAAGGGTCGGCTGTAAAAGCGAAATTGTGAATGTTCAGCCCATAAAACTTCCAAGTTTTTGTTTTGCCTTCTTCTTTCGGGACGATGGTAGATGCCTGAGAATCAAATGGTTTGTCTTTAAAATTTTTAAGATTGAGTTTTGCTTTCAAATCCTCTGGCAATACTTCATTTTCATTTTTCAATACACCGGAAGCCTCCACAATATATTCTTGCGGAAAAGTAAGTTCCACATCAAAACTGCCAAAATTAGCATAATATTCTTTGTCGAGGTGTTGATCGGTATGCCAAGTGAAGTATTTATCATACACACACACTACTGGGTACCAATGCACGCCATCAAAATGCTTGGTATTATCTTTGTTTTTGAAAGATTTGCTGCGTCTTCGCATTGCACCTTTGTCCCAGTAGGTTTTAAATTGACAGGTAATTTCAAGGCTTTCACCAGTTTTTAATGGTGTATTGAGCGATATTTTGATGATGGTATTGTCTAATTCTGTTTTTACATTTTGCCCATTTACTTGCCAGTTTTGTGTTTCTATTCCCTTTTTTTCTGCTTCGTATTTCCCAAATTTTGGATCTACTTTATTGGCTTTCCAAAGCTCGTGGTAGTACGAGTCTTTTTGATAGGCATTGTCATACAAATGGAAATATATTTCTGTAAGCTCTGCTGGCGAATTGTTGGTGTATTTTAATTGGTAAAAATCGGCATTGATAATGTCGTTTTTATCGTCAATGCTTGCTTTTATGCTGTAAGCCACGTCTTGTTGCCAATAATCTTTCGACAAAAGTTTATTATTTTTCCAATAAAATTGGTTTTCGGGTGATTGATAGGGAAGTAGAAATTTTTCATTTTGAGAGAATGCACTAAAAACAAATGCTATTGAAAAATTGGCAATAGCAATTGAAAATAGTAGTGATTTTGACCTTGTCATATTAAGTATGTTGTTCTGAAGCCTAAATATATCAAAAAATACAGAGGTAGATTGTCAATAATTAAAAGAGATTTTTTTAGTGTTTCATCATTGTCAATTTCTACGCAATAGGCTTAAATCTCAAGGCTGTTTTTTTATTCATTACTCAAAATATAAAAAAGTCTTGCGGAGAATAATGTCTTTAATTACCGCTATTTATGCGGAGAATAGCAACGCTATTCTCCGCATGAACTACAATTATTCCATTTTTGTGGCGTTTTCCGGTGATTAGTGGTGTTATTTGCCGTAAAATGTGCGGAGAATAATTTTATTTGCGGAGAATAGGTGGTATATTTGTTGCATGATGTGAGGAGAATAAATGACATATGTATACGAATCTAAATATTGGCCACATTTTCGATACGATTTAGAAAGTTTGAGCCATGCGCTTGGTCTAGTAAGGAACAAGCAAGGCAAGTTATTAGGCTATATGTCTTCTTTAGGCTTTACAATGCAAGAAGAAGCGATATTAGATACTGCAACACTTGATGTGTTAAAATCGTCAGAAATAGAAGGTGTTTTTATAAATCCAGATCAAGTGCGGTCATCTGTAGCAAGGCGTTTGGGTATAGAAGTAGCTGGGCTTATACCTTCCGATCGCAATGTGGAGGGAGTGGTAGGAATGATGCTTGATGCCACACAAAATTTCAATGAGCCACTGACCAAAGAGCGGCTATTTGGTTGGCATTTGGCATTATTTCCTATGGGCAAAAGTGGAATGTACGATATAGTGGTGGGCAAATGGCGAGATGATAATACTGGTCCAATGCAGGTAGTTTCAGGGGCAATGGGCCGTGAACGTGTGCATTTTCAAGCACCTGATGCCTCAAAGCTCGAATATGAAATGGAAACTTTTCTCGATTGGTTCAATAATGCCGATACATTAGATCCAGTTTTGAAATCTGCTTTGGCTCATTTTTGGTTTGTGACCATACACCCTTTTGACGATGGAAATGGGCGTATAGCACGTGCTTTGGCAGACATGCAGCTCGCTAGGGCTGATGGTACTAGTCAAAGATTTTACAGTTTGTCTGCCCAAATACGCATACAGCGAAAAGGCTATTATGAAATACTTGAGCTCTCTTCAAGAGGAAGTCTGGATATAACGGAATGGCTCCAGTGGTACTTAGATTGTCTTTTGAGTGCGCTTGTAGCAAGTGATGAAACGCTCAAAAACGTACTATCAAAGGCTCAATTTTGGCAAAAACATGCCCAAGCTCCGCTTAATGAAAGGCAAAGGTTAATGCTAAATAAGCTTTTTGATGATCTTTTTGGCAGTTTAAATTCTTCCAAATGGGCTAAAATGAACAAATGCTCACCTGATACCGCCTTGCGCGACATACAGGATTTAATAAACAAAGGTATGCTTCTAAAGGATGAAGCTGGTGGTAGAAGTACTAATTACAGATTGAAATTGAGTTAGATTTCAAATTTTATACTATGTTAAAATTCAATTTTTTATAAGAATAGTATAAATAGACGAAAAATTAGAGTTGTATATTAGCATAATGTAATTGCCCACTTATATTTGCATTTCGTACAGATTCAAAATTTTTAACTGAAAATAAATAAAAACTCAAATCACTTCTTATGAATATTATTTTCTACGTAGTACCGCTAATTGGGCTAGGTTCTTTGTTTTATGCTTTGTTTTTATCAAACTGGATTACCAAACAAAATGATGGAGACGACCGCATGAAGTGGATTGCCAAGAATATTGCCGATGGCGCAATGGCATTTCTAAAAGCAGAATATAAAGTGATGGCTTATTTTGCAGCCATTGCCTGTTTGCTTTTGTTTTTTTTAGGAACGGCCAATGACAAATCTCATCCGCTCGTAATCGGGTCATTTTTAGTTGGTGCAATCCTCTCTGCACTAGCAGGTTTTATTGGTATGAGAGTGGCTACCAAAGCCAATGTACGTACTGCTGAGGCAGCAAAAACGAGTTTGGCAAGGGCTTTGAAAGTGTCGTTTACAGGTGGTACTGTGATGGGAATGGGTGTTGCAGGCTTGGCTGTTATGGGTTTGGGTTCATTGTTCATCGCGTTCTATTTTATATTTGTGAATGGAGGCTCGCCAAATGGCGAAGGAATGGAAAGAGCCATAGAAGTATTAACAGGATTTTCACTAGGAGCTGAAAGTATAGCCTTATTTGCCCGCGTTGGTGGTGGTATTTACACCAAAGCTGCCGATGTAGGTGCTGATTTGGTTGGAAAGGTAGAAGCTGGCATTCCAGAAGATGATCCAAGAAATCCAGCAACTATTGCGGATAATGTAGGAGATAATGTAGGTGATGTGGCTGGAATGGGAGCTGATTTATTTGGTTCCTATGTAGCTACCGTGTTGGCAACCATGGTTTTAGGTCGCGAAACAATTGCTTTAGATAATTTTGGTGGACTTTCTCCCATTCTTTTACCCATGGTAATAGCAGGAGCAGGGATTATCTTTTCCGTCATTGGTACGTTTTTCGTGAGTGTCAAAGAGGGGGGCGATGTGCAAGCTGCACTAAACAAAGGCAACTGGGCTTCGGTGCTTTTAACAGCCGTGGCTTCTTATTTTATCGTCAAAAATATTTTACCAGCTACTTTAACGTTACGTGGCACAGAATTTACATCTGACGGTGTGTTTTTTGCCATTCTCACAGGATTGTTGGTAGGTGCACTTATATCTATCATCACCGAATACTATACAGCCATGGGCAAAGGCCCAGTTTTGAGTATTATTCGCCAATCGGCAACTGGCCACGCTACAAATGTCATTGGTGGTTTGAGTGTAGGAATGATGTCGACAGCATTGCCTATTCTGGTTTTGGCGGCTGGTATTTATATGTCTTATTATTTTGCAGGCTTGTATGGGGTTTCAATCGCAGCCGCTGGAATGATGGCAACTACGGCCATGCAATTGGCGATTGATGCTTTTGGTCCAATTGCAGATAATGCGGGTGGAATTGCTGAAATGAGCCATTTGCCAGCCGAAGTGCGTGAGAAAACAGATATTCTTGATGCTGTTGGAAATACTACTGCAGCAACTGGCAAAGGTTTTGCCATTGCCTCCGCTGCTTTGACATCGCTTGCCTTGTTTGCAGCTTTCGTAGGTCTGGCTGGTATTTCATCCATTGATATTTACAAAGCGGAGGTATTGGCTGGTTTGTTCGTAGGTGGAATGATACCATTCGTATTTTCAGCTATGGCTATAAGTGCTGTAGGGCGTGCAGCTATGGCAATGGTAGAGGAAGTTCGCAGACAATTCCGTGAAATCAAAGGAATTATGGACGGAACTGGCGTTCCCGAATACGATAAATGTGTCGCCATTTCTACCAAAGCTGCTATTCGCGAAATGATTTTACCGGGTGCTTTGGCTATCACTTCTCCAATTATTGTTGGTTTTTTGTTTGGCCCTGAAGTTTTGGGAGGTTTGTTGGCAGGTGTTACTGTTTCAGGCGTTTTGATGGCGATTTTCCAATCAAATGCAGGTGGTGCTTGGGATAATGCGAAGAAATCATTTGAGAAAGGCGTGTTGATTAATGGCGAAATGTATTATAAAAAATCTGAACCGCACAAAGCGGCTGTCACAGGCGACACAGTTGGCGATCCATTCAAAGACACTTCTGGACCTTCAATGAATATATTGATTAAATTAATGTCGATTGTTTCATTGGTAATTGCACCAGCATTGAAAACCATTCATATTGATAAAAAGGCGGAATTGCAGCAGTTCAATAACCAAAAGAAAGTAGAGATTTCTTATAATAAAGCTAAGCAATAAGTATTTCATACTGCTCATGATACCATAAAAAGCCGTATTTTAATTTGATAAATTAAAGTGCGGCTTTTACATGTTTTGACTTTATCGCCATTATTTTTTCATTTTATTGCATTTCAACAATAATTCAATCAATTTCAAAGCTCAAAATTAAATAGCTATGATTTCGCTCAAACAAATAGAACAGACCAGAGAAAATATCCATTTGGTGGTTTTGTATAATGAACTAAAAGAACTTACTGATATTGTGACGAACGAAGCAGAAACCAGTTTCGTAAAAACCCAAATTTCGCAGAAAAAAGAGATTATTATTCTCAATCAATATACCAGATATGTGTTTTTGGTGCAAAAACCGCAAGAGCAAGATATTCCCAAAAAAGCAGAAAAACTCCGTAGACTGGGCTTTGAAATACAAAAATTGGCAGATGAATATAAAATTACAGACCTCCAAATTGAGAACAATACACCAAGCACGTTAAATATATTAGATTTTACAGAGGGCTTGCTACTAGGCAGTTATCGCTTTTTAAAGTATAAATCTGACAAGAAAAAACACACTTTAGAATCTGTATTTGCCATAGATTTATCTCTCGATAAATCGCAATTGAAAGAGCTATCGAACATAGCAAAAGCGGTATTTACGGCTAGAGATTTGGTAAACGAGCCACTTTCGTACCTTACTGCCGAAGTTTTGAGTGAAGAAATTGAAGCCTTGGGCAAAGAACATGGTTTTAAAGTAGAAGTATTCAACAAATCGAAAATAGAAAGCCTGAAAATGGGTGGACTTTTGGCTGTAAATAAAGGCTCGAAAAACCATCCAACTTTCAATGTTTTGGAATATAAACCCAAACACCCCACAAATGAAAAACCGATAATTTTGGTAGGGAAAGGAGTAGTGTACGATACGGGCGGCTATAGTTTAAAGCCAGCAGACTCTCTCGATTGGATGAAATGCGACATGGCTGGAGCCGCTGCAGTAGTGGGAACATTTGTGGCCGTTGCTGAAAATAAGCTACCGATTCATATTATTGGCTTGATACCTGCTACCGAAAATCGGCTAGACGGCAATGCTTACGTGCCAGGCGATGTGATAGAAATGTTTGATGGCACTACGGTAGAAGTGTTAAATACGGATGCTGAAGGGCGTTTGATATTGGCAGATGCCTTGGCCTATGCCAAAAAATACAATCCTCAGCTAGTTTTTGACCTGGCCACACTTACTGGCTCTGCCATGAGAGCCACTGGCACTGAGGGCAGCGTATACATGGGTACTGCTACTGATGAAATTAAAAGCCAAATAGAAAAAGCAGGCCATCATGTACATGAGCGTTTGGTACAGTTTCCGCTTTGGGATGAATATGCCGATCAACTCAAATCTGATATTGCCGATTTTCAAAATATTGGGGGCAGCGAAGCTGGAGCCATCACTGCTGGTATGTTTTTAAAACACTTTACTTCTTATCCTTGGTTACATTTCGATATTGCGGGTACTGCTTTTTTGAAGAAAGAAGACAATTACCGTGGCAAATCTGGTACTGGAGTAGGAGTGAGGCTTCTGTATAAATATTTGAAATCGGTAACCGAAATCGCTGAAGTTAAAGGATAAAAAATCTAGCTTGGTAAGCAGTAGATGCCAAATGGTAAATATTATATCCTTTCCATTTGGATATACCCTTCCCATTAGGCATTTAGTTTATTTATTTGTGCGAAAAACAGCTTTTGCTTCTTTACTTCCCAAAAGCATAGCCGACTGTAAATCCAATTCTTGGCAAAGGTAAAATGCCAGACCTACTTTCTAGAGTTTCTACTTTATCGTAGTTTGTAACCAGGCTCTTGCTGCCATTGCTGTTTGTGCTGATTTGATAAGTATATTCTGGTGTATCTTCTACTACGATTCCCGCCAATCGCAATTGGTTGGCAGTATAATTTCCATTGGGTAAAATAGTGGTTATCTGCGATGAATTATCACCTTTCAAGCCATAATTTAATGAATTGAGGCTGTAAATACCAATGGCAATATTCAAAAATAACTCTACTGATACTCGATTGGCAATAATAAATTGAGGTCCGCCTGAAAGCCCAACACCATAAAAAGTGAAATTTGGACTAAAATTGCCATTGGCCTCAAAAGGAATACTATTTCCTTGTTGCAATGTAAAAAGCGTGGTATTTTGATCTACAGTGCCGTTATAATTGATAATAGGAATATAAATACCAAAATAGTAACCTCTAGGTGCACCATGTTTACCTACATACCATCTGAACTCTGGCGAAATAGCAAAACCAGACGAAGAAACGCTCGTTTGGGCTTTGTTTCCCAAAACATCAAGAGTAATTGGTGATATAGCAGGAGTTCCATAAATAGTGACTCCCAACAATGCCGAATATGTTTTAGTCAATTTTCGTTCGTAAGTAACGTTATACATGCCCAAAGGCCAACCAAATAAATTTGTTTTGATAATGTTGAACCGAATTGGGCGGCCTTTTTTATCTTGGTATTTACCTCCCAGCACTTCTTGTGCATTGGTACTTAAAAAAATGATTGAAAAAAGTACGATGGCTATATATTGCATTGTCGGCTTATTCATAATATTTTAAATGAGGATGTAAAAATAAATTTATGATATAATGATGCGTATTCGCTTGGTAAAAATAGCTATATTAAGGTTAAAACCTACAAGTATTTGATTTATTCAAATACTTGTAGGTTTATTTTTTTTATTATTCAGAACTACTAACGAGAGAGAATGAGAGATAGAATGTGCTCATTGTCAATATACTAATACCTTTTTACCTCGCAGAATATTTATTTATTCGATTTCCACCAATTGATTAAGCCATTGGTTGAGCTGTCGTGGCTGGTAACTTTCTCTGCATTTTCCAATTCTGGCAATATTACTTTTGCAAGTTGCTTGCCCAATTCTACGCCCCACTGGTCGTACGGATTCACCTGCCATATCATGCCTTGTACAAATATTTTATGTTCGTACATGGCCAATAAAGATCCTAACACTTTTGGAGTCAGTTTTTTAAACATTATGCTATTGGTCGGCCTGTTGCCTTTAAAAACCTTGTGGGGTAATATTTTTTCTAATTCATTGGCAGCTACTCCTGCTTTTTCTAATTCAGCTTGAGCCACTTTTGTGGTTTTCCCTTTCATCAACGCTTCTGTTTGGGCAAAGAAATTGGAAAGCAACAACGTATGGTGCTCTCCAATGGGGTTTTGGCTTTGCGCTGGAGCCAAAAAATCGCAAGGTATCAATTTTGTGCCTTGGTGAATGAGTTGGTAAAAAGCATGTTGCCCGTTTGTGCCTGGCTCGCCCCAAATGATAGGTCCAGTTTCGTAATCGACACTTTCGCCATCTCTCGTCACAAATTTGCCATTGCTCTCCATATCTCCTTGTTGAAAATAAGCTGCAAAACGGTGCATATATTGATCGTAAGGCAATAAAGCGTGGCTGTGAGCATTGAAAAAATTATTGTACCAAACACCAAGCAAAGCCAAAATAATTGGAATATTTTGTTCGTAAGGTGATTCTAAAAAATGAATATCCATCTCGTGGGCACCTTGTAGCAATTCTTCAAAATTTTCAAACCCAATATACAATGCAATTGATAATCCAATGGCACTCCACAGCGAATAGCGTCCGCCTACCCAATCCCAAAATTCAAACATATTGGCGGTGTCGATGCCAAATTTGGTCACAGCATCGGCATTGGTAGAAAGGGCCACAAAATGCTTGGCAACTGCAGTTTCCTCTTTGGCAGCTTTCAAAAACCATGCTTTTGCACTTTCGGCATTGGCCAAAGTCTCTTGCGTAGTGAAGGTTTTAGAGGCAATGATGAAAAGCGTGGTTTCGGGTTTTAGATTTTTTAGGGTTTCAACAATATGAGTTCCATCTACATTTGATACAAAATGCACATTAAAATCTTGTTTTCCATAAGGTTTGAGTGCTTCTGTCACCATTACTGGCCCTAAATCAGAGCCGCCAATGCCAATATTTACTACATCGGTAATGGCATTTCCCGAATAGCCTTTCCAATCGCCTGATCTTACTGTTTCGGTGAAAACTTTCATTTGTGCCAATACTCTATTTATATCTGGCATCACATCTTTTCCTTCAAAAAATACTGGTTTGTTGCTTCTATTTCGTAGTGCGGTATGCAAGACGGCTCTATTTTCTGTGAAATTTATCTTTTCTCCATTAAACATTTTAGCAGTCCATTCTTTTATTTCAGCTTGTTTGGCAAGATTCATCAACAGCAAAAATGTCTCTTTGACAATGCGATTTTTGGAATAATCTACCAAAATATCATTGAAATAAAGAGAAAAGTCATCGAAACGAGCTGCATCTTCTTCAAAAAGTTGTTTTATTTCGACATTTTGTATTTTTTCGTGGTGTGCCGCGAGCGATTTCCAAGCAGATGAAGAGGTGAGGTTCGTCATAATTTATGTAGGGTTAAAAAAACAAATTTAATTAGCAATTAGATGGCTATGTATTATTTCGCGATTTTATTTTTATTCGTCTTGAAAATATCAGACTGTGAAAATGGCAATCGTTTTTACGCTTTGAGGCACTGAAATCACCCCAAGCGATACTTTTTGTTTAATCAGTCCTGTCGAGTTTTGATAAATCATATTAAAAGTATCAATTCGCAACTATTCTTGAATTTTAATTTTTTGAATTATGGCTTGCAGTATTGAAAACATATCTTAAACTTGAAACAGCTTATCAATAAATTGAAATATGAAGCGACTTATAAGTCATCTAAAAAAGATATTCATAAAAGCTTTTCCAGCAGGGCAAGCGCAAAAACGTCAAAGACTTATATCAATTTGCTTGTTAAGCGGTTTTTTGGCCAATCTTATAGGGCTCTGTTCCCAGTTTTTACTCGGTAATTACCAAACGGTACCGATGAATATCTGTTTTCTGAGCTTTTATACACTTTGTTTCGTGGTAAATTATTTCGGCTATACCCTACTCGCTGGATATCTGATGAGCTATGGATGTGCATTTATCATTATATTTGCTTCAGTGGCGCAGGGTTTTGAGGGAAATATCCTAATATTTTTTATTCCCCTGCTAATTGCCAATTATTTTTTGATTGATTTCAAAGACAGTGGTTTGGTGCTGTTACAGCTGCTCTTCCCTTTATTATATCTTATTATAGATAGATATTTTGATCTCAGTATTTATCAATTCTTAAAGCCATCGCCAGATTCAAGAAAAGTAGAATTAATGGTTACAACCACACTTTCAATGGCATTATCGTCTGTTTTTGTGTTTTTTATTATCAAAGAGGCATACAACAATGAGCAATCCATTAAAAAGTCGCTTTCTCAGGCTTCTGAGCAAAATATTGAATTGGTGAAACGAAATGATGAACTAGATCGCTTTGTGTATAGCGTGAGCCACGAATTGAGAGCCCCAATTGCCACCATGAGAGGGCTCACCAATTTGATAAATCAGGAAAAAAATGTAGATGAAATACGAAATTATTTACTTCTGCAAGAAAAATGTTTGGTTCGGCTCGATCAATACATCAAAGATATTTTGGGCTATTATGCCAACGATAGGCTAAATTTATTGCTACAGGAGGTAGATTTTGCTGATATCGTATCAAAAAACCTCCTAAAATTCGAATTTGAGCTAGAAAAACAGAATATTATTGTTACTTCATCTATCAATTTGAAATCTAATATCTACAGCGATAAGTACCGTCTAAACTTAATATTCGATAATATTTTGTCGAATGCAGTAAAATACTGTGACAGCCAAAAGCCTCAAAAAAATATTAAAATCAGTATATCAAATTTTGAAAATTTTGTTTCGATAGTAATAAGTGACAATGGCATTGGAATTGATGCACAAGAACTGCCCAATATATTTAAAATGTTTCATAAGTCTGAAATTACCACATCTAGTTCGGGCTTGGGCATGTATATCGTAAAAGAATCGGTTGAAAAACTAGAAGGAAAACTAGAAATCAAATCAATAAAAAGAGAGTTTACGGAGATAACTGTTTATATTCCAGACCTAAAAAATAGTGTAGTTGCATTAAATAGTTGAAGGGTAAACTATTGAGAAACAATAGTTTAGTCTATATTTCGGTTGCCAATTTGAGTGCTTTTTTCAAAGCTGCCAATTTATTATGTACCTCTTGCAGTTCGCTTTCTATTTTTGAATCGGCCACCACACCAGCTCCAGCCTGAAAATATAAAGTGTTATTTTGGCTCAAGAATGTCCGAATCATAATAGCTTGGTTGAAATTGCCTTTAAAATCCATAAAACCGATGCAGCCAGCATAGTAGCTGCGATTGATATTTTCGTATTTGTCGATCAAAGTCATCGCATTGTGTTTAGGAGCTCCCGACAAAGTACCTGCCGGAAATGTATCCGCCACTACTTTAAAGCGGTTGGTTTCTGGGCTTATTTCTCCAATTACGGTAGAAACCAAATGAATAACGTGCGAATAAAACTGCGTCTCTTTGAACGTTTCAACAAAAACATTGTCTCCATTTCTACTCAAATCGTTTCGGGCCAAATCTACCAACATCACGTGCTCGGCATTTTCTTTGGGGTCGAGCTTCAGTTTTTCAGCTATTTTGGCATCTTCTTCATCATTGCCGCTGCGGCTAAAAGTGCCAGCAATAGGGTTGATGACCGATTTATTGTTTTTGATAATGAGCTGAGCTTCAGGCGATGAGCCAAATAATTTGAAATTGCCATAGTCGAAATAAAACAAATATGGCGATGGATTTATGGATCTTAAAGCCCGATAAACATTAAATTCATCACCTGCAAAACCTTGCGTAAATCGTCTCGAAAGTACGATTTGAAACACATCTCCTCTGAAACAGTGGTCTTTTCCTTTTTGTAAAATCTCAAGAAATTGTGGGTCGGTCAGATTCGATTTTTCTTCTCCAACCGTATTGAAATGAAATGAAGGAATATTACGATTGTTGATGTGTGAAATAATGGTTTCGATATCGTCAGCTCCTTTTTCCAAACCTTCGACTTGGTGTTGAAAAATGAATAATTCATCGTTGAAATGATTTATGACAATTACAAATTCGTAGAAATAGTATTGTAATTCTGGAATTTTGATGTCGGAGGTATTGAGTTTTGTAAGGTTAATATCCTCAAAATATTGCACAGCATCGTAGCTCGTGTATCCAAATAATCCACCATTAATAAATGGGAAATTTGCAGTTTCGGTCTCAAAACTTTGGCAATATTTGTTTATTTCATCCGGAAGCGTTTCTTTGTGGATAATGGAAATCTCTTTTTTGCTTCCATCTGGATAATGAAAATGTGCTTTTCTGTTGTCTACAGTAAAACCAAACATTGGCTTGCACGCAATGAATGAGTAGCTATTGTCGTTGCCATGATAATCAGAGCTTTCAAGTAGAATGCTATCTGGAAATTTATCTCTTATTTTCAGATAGATACTTACTGGCGTAACTGTATCTGCAATTAGTTTTTTATATGTAGATTTTATCTTGTGCATTTTTACTTCGCCCTTTTCCTTGAATTCTTTTTCTTTAATCTTATGTCTTTGTTCTGAAGTCTTTACATTTCTACTTCTCTCTTAAACATTCCAATAAATCCTTCCAGTTTCATCGAACCCAAATCGCCTTCAAATTTCTTGCGAATCGTTACTGTTTGATCTGCTTCCTCTTTTTCACCAACAATCAACATATAAGGCACTTTATTTACCTCTGCGTCACGAATTTTTCGTCCAATTTTTTCGTCTCTCTCATCAATAGTGCCTGAAAAATCATTTGAGGTCAATTCGTTTTGTATTTGGACAGCATATTCGTGGTATTTCTCAGAAATAGGTAAAATAATATATTGCTCTGGGGCCAACCAAAGTGGGAAATTTCCACTGCAATGTTCGGTAAGAACGGCAATAAATCTTTCAAGTGAGCCGAAAGGAGCTCTATGAATCATTATTGGTCTATGTTTCTGATTATCAGCACCTATATACTCCAATTGAAACTTTTCTGGCAATGTATAATCGACCTGAATTGTGCCTAATTGCCATTTTCTGCCTATGGCGTCACGCACCATAAAATCAAGTTTTGGCCCGTAAAAAGCGGCCTCACCCAATTCTGTAACTGTTTTCAGATTTTTAGTTTTGGCAGCATTGATAATGGCATTTTCAGCTTTTATCCAATTTTCATCTGAGCCTATATATTTTGATTTGTTTTCAGGGTCGCGCAATGAAATTTGAGCCGTATAATCTTCAAAACCAAGTTTATTGAATACTTGCATTACCAAATCTATGTTTTTTTCAAATTCATCCTGTAGCTGATCTGGAGTTACAAAAAGATGAGCATCGTCTTGCGTAAATCCTCGCACACGTGTCAAGCCATGCAATTCGCCACTTTGTTCGTAGCGATATACAGTGCCAAACTCCGCCAATCGAATAGGCAATTCTTTATATGAATGTGGTTTGAATTTATAAATTTCAATATGATGTGGGCAATTCATGGGCTTGAGCATGAAAAGTTCGTCTTCATTTGGCGTGTGAATAGGCTGGAAAGAATCTTCGCCATATTTCTCCCAATGTCCGGATGTTTCATACAAAGCCTTCATTCCAATGTGTGGAGTTGTTACCAATTGGTAGCCATTTTTGGCCAATAGTTTTTTATTGAAGGCTATTAGTTTTTCTCGCAACATATTGCCTTTGGGTAGCCACAATGGTAACCCACCTCCTACCAATTCGGAGAACGTAAAAAGCTCCAATTCACGCCCCAGTTTGCGGTGATCGCGTTTTTTTGCTTCCTCAAGCAGCACCAAATATTCTTCTAATTCTTTCTGTTTGGGAAAGGTAACGGCATAGATGCGTGTAAGCATTGGGCGTTTTTCATCGCCCCGCCAGTAGGCTCCTGCCAAACTTAATATTTTTGCTGCTTTTATAAATCCTGTGTCTGGAATGTGCGGCCCACGGCACAAATCGGTAAAATTGCCTTGTTGATAAAAGGTGATTTCACCATCTTTCAAGCCTTCAATCAACTCAAGCTTGTATTGGTCGTCTTTTTCGGTAAAATATTTGATCGCATCTGCTTTGCTGACTTCTGTTCGTTTAAACTGGCTTTTTGTACGTGACAATTCAAGTATTTTATCTTCAAGTTGCTTGAAATTTTCTTGACCAAACTCTTGGCCACCAAAATCGATATCGTAATAAAAGCCAGTTTCTATTGCAGGTCCAATACCAAATCTTACACCTGGATACAAAGCCTCTAAAGCCTCGGCTAATATATGGGCAGACGAATGCCAAAAAGTAGCTTTCCCTTCCAGATCATTCCATGTAAGTAGTTGAAAATTAGCATCTTGGCCAATGGGCAAATTAGCATCAACTACTTTGCCATTTACTTTTGCCGCCAATACATTTCTTGCTAAACCTTCACTTATGCTCAAGGCTATTTCGTAACTTGTTACACCTTTTTCATATTCTTTGACTGCTCCATCGGGCAGTGTGATTGCTATCTTACTCATTATTTTAGTATTTCCTGCTCTACAACAGCAGTTTTGGTTGTTTTTACTTTAAGCCTCGTTATCAATCGCTGGGCAAAATTATAATTAATGTCCGAACTGTCTATTTTTTGATAATAATTCAATGCCTCTGTTTCTTTGTTTAAGAAGTCGAGAGCGTAAGCGATTTTAAAATTGATATTTGGCGTTTCTGGTCTCAGATATGCAATTTTTTTCAAATATTGCTCGGCTCTGGCATATTTTCCCTGCTGCAGGTAAATGATGGAAATATTATAGAGTGCATCTGTATAATTGCTGTCAAATTGAATAGCTTTTTCATAAAACAGACTTGAAGAATCTTTTAATTCTAATTTTTTGTATGCTAAAGCCAAATGGAAGTATAAATTTGAATTGAGGCTATCGAACCGAAGTGCATTTATTAAATATTTTCTTACCGTGCTGAAATTACCTCTTTTAGTCTCTAAATCTGCCCATTTGATGTAGGCATCAATAAAACTTGGGTTCAACTCGATCGATTTATTGTAATTTTTAATAGCATTGATCGTATCGCCTTTCGATTCATAAATGACTCCTTTTTTGTAGAATAAAAATGGCGAATCTGGGTTTTCGGCAGTGGCTCGGTCTAAATAATTGAGGGCTTTTGTGAAATTATTGGTGCTGAAATAAATATCGGCTGCCAAAGAAATGTAATCGTTGTGCGGAATACCATTTTCAATTACTTTTTCAAAAGCATCTTTCGAATCGAGAAAAAGACCTTTCACTGCAAAGCATTGTGCTTGAAAAAAGAGGTATTGGTTGTTATTTTTATCAATCAAATAAGCCTTATTTACGTAAATCAATGCACTATCTATGTTGCCATTGGTAAAATACAGTTTTGCCAATTTATAAGCCATCTCGTCATCGTCTTGGTTCTCGTTGGTGTATTTTTCTAAAAAATTAATCTGTGCTCTCGGGTCAATTTGCAATTGCGAATACTCAGGAATGCGTTCTTTATTTTCATTAGCACATGAAATACTATTGAGAAGAACAAAAAATGCGATAGTAGATTTCAAAAAACGATAAAGATTTGCTCGAAAGTAGTGCAATGTTGATTCTGATGTGTAAAAAACTTGTTTTCAAGCTACAAAGAAGAAAAATTGAGTAGTCAATTCAAAATAGTTTTTTTGAACAAATACTATCGATTAGTTTTTAAAATACTTTTTATAAATAGGCACACGATATAAAAATTGTAGATATAAAAGTGGGTAAAACAATAAATCTGTCAAAATAGTGCCCGTATTAAAGTCGATGTCGTCTACAATGATACTCGTGTGGCCTCCCGCTTTTTGAATGCGGTGTTTGTGTTGCCATTTTGAAAGAAAAAAAGGCAGTTTTGTGCCTTTGTCAACAAAATAAATCTCATTTTCAGCTATTGAATTGTCAATTATTTCAGCAAACCAAAGTTGAGGAATGAATGGGAATAGTAGTTTCAAATGTACTTCATTTCCTTTTTTGCAGCCATCAAATCTAAGTATCTCTACTTTGGGGAATGGAGGGCTTAGTTTGGCAAATAATCTTTCATCAAAACCTTTCCATACATTTTCCATAGTGTTTTCAACTTGGGTTTTGATGATAATTTTCATTTTTTTGATGGTAAGTAAGCGTTAATTGTTATCTATTTTATTACTGTAAAGGCTGAATTGAATTGAGATTCTTGAATAGTAAAGCTATCTTGTGTTAACGTGAAAAATTGTTTTAAGTTTGTGTATAATCTACATCGAGGTGTATTTGTTGCGTTTCTATTTTGAAATAGCTAGCCCACGCCACAAAAATAACTGTATAGTCGAAATTTAAAAACCAAATTTATTTCATTCAGTATGAAAAATGTGCACGTAATTGTCAAAGGTATGTATGCTTCGGCAATAGTTGTTGGATTAATGTCTGCGATCATTGCCTGCAATAAAAAAGTAGAAAATGCAGAAGCAGGAAATAGGAAATCTAACATCGAAAAAGCAGTTTTTGGTAAAATATCTGATAGTACTAGTGCAGACATTTATACGCTCACCAATGCCAATGAAATGGTGGTGAAAATTACCAATTTTGGTGGTATCATCACCTCTATACAGACACCAGACAAGGCTGGAAAATTAGCAGAAGTCACGCTAGGTTTCGATTCTTTGGCCTCATACGTAGCACCACACCCATCGTTTGGGGCGATAGTTGGTAGATATGCCAATCGAATTGCCAAAGGCAAATTCACGCTCAACAATCAAACTTACACACTCGCCATCAACAATGGCGAAAATCACTTGCATGGCGGCCTTAGAGGCTTTGACAAAGCATTGTGGAAAGCAGAAATTGTGAAAAGCGATTCGGGCTTAAGTGCTTTGAAATTGACGTATCTGAGCAGAGATATGGAAGAGGGATACCCTGGAAATCTCTCATTGACAGTGACTTACACTTTGAAAAACGACAATGGACTGCAAATAGACTACATGGCTACCACAGATAAACCAACCGTTTTAAACCTTACAAACCATGCTTATTTCAACCTAAATGGCGCGAAAACAGATGTGTTGGCACACGAAGTGAAGATCAACGCTTCTACTTTCACGCCAATTAACAAAAATTCGATTCCACTTGGCAACTTGCAAGATGTAAAAGGGACTCCTTTTGATTTCACTACTTTCACTACCATTGGGGCTAATATCAATGCTGATGATGAGCAGATTCAATTTGGAAATGGCTACGACCATAATTTTGTGGTAGATAAAGAAAAAGATGTGTTGGCTTTGGCTGCTACTGCTTATGAGCCTGAAAGTGGCAGAGTATTGGAAATGTACAGTACAGAACCAGGTGTGCAATTTTATACAGGCAATTTTCTTGATGGGTCGTTGAAAGGAAAAAATGGAATAGCCTATGGCAAAAGATTTGGTTTTTGTTTTGAATCTCAGCATTTCCCAGATTCACCAAACCAAGCCGATTTCCCCACTACGGTGCTCAATGTTGGCGAAACATTTCATAGCACAACTGTGTACAAGTTTTCGGTAAAGTAGCGGCATGTATTTGCCAAATCATCACAAAAACAAAAAAGTCCCAACTTGTGGGACTTTTTTGTTTTGGGCTAGGAATTAGCTTCTATTTCCAAAGATTCAAAGGGTATTTGCCTGCATCTACCAATTTCTTAATGCTGGCTGCCGCTTTGTCTTTATCAGCAGCATACGTTATGCCTATCCATTCTTCTTTTACATCCAATACTTTTATTTTCGATTCTCCCGTTTTAACCAAATGATTTAATAACAATGGGATAAAAAATTCTTTTTTAGGATCTCCGTCAATTTGCACGATAAAGTTTCTAAAATAAGTTTCCATTTGTTGAAAAACATTGGGCATAAAACCCATAAAGTTCATCGATACTGGCTCTTCGCCTGTAAAGGTAATTTTGCTACCGCTTGACTCTGAATAAATTTCTGTAGGTGTGGTGAATATTTCAGTTCTTTCAACAATACCAGTCAAATTGCCAGCTGCATCTGTTTCGCAAACTCCACGATTTACCGAGCCTTCTTCGCTCATGGTATATTTCATTTGATAGCCAGCAATAGAATACATATTGTCGTCTTTATTTGCTATCAAAAAATCGGCCACTTGTTTAAAAGCAGAGTAGCCATAAAAATCATCAGCATTGATGATCGCAAAAGGCTCTTTTACCACATCTCTAGCACACCACACAGCATGGGCGGTTCCCCAAGGCTTTAATCTGTAAGCCACGTCACGCTCCATGCCTGAAGGCAACATGTCCATTTCTTGGTAGGCATAGGCCACTTCTATTCCTTTGTATTTGTTACCAATGGCTTCTTTGAAAGCTTGGTCGATACTATGGCGAATTACGAATACAACTTTTCCAAAGCCAGCTTTAATGGCATCGTAAATCGAGTAGTCAATGATGATTTCGCCTGTTGGACCAATGGGGTCAATTTGTTTAAGGCCTCCGCCATAACGGCTGCTCATTCCTGCTGCGAGTACTACTAATGTGGGTTTCATTTTATGTTTAAATTTAAAGATTATACAGTTTCAAATAATTCTACCAAAACTAACAGTCAAAATCGGAATCCCAAATTTCTTTGGCATTAACTTATCAAAATATTTATAAAGAAACCTAAATGATTTATATTTCGAATAATGAAACATGATGAATATCAAAGAAAAAATACCAACCAAGATATTTGAAAGCTCAGAAGCGGCTTCATTCCAAGTAGCCAACGATATAGCTTCGTTAATTAAAATAAAACAATTAGAAGGCAAAAATTGTGTGTTGGGCTTGGCTACTGGCTCAACTCCAACCAGGGTGTATGCAGAATTGGTCTATCTTCAGAATGATGGAGATTTACCTACAAAACCCTGCCTGTGACTCAGTGAAGCCTTTGTAGGGGTACCAAACCTTGCTTTTCACTCAGCGAAGCTTTCGTAGGGCTACAAAACTCTGCCTGTCACTCAGGGAAGCTTTCGTAGGGGTACAAAACCTTGCTTTTTACTCAGCGAAGCCTTTGTAGGGATACAAAACCTTGCTTTTCACTCAGGGAAGCTTTTGTAGTGGTACAAAACCTTAAGGTAAAGTAATTTTTGAATTATAACTTTTTTGAAATACTATGCCGACCTGCTCGCCAAGCGCAAACCTAGCAAAGACGATGAAAGCGCAGTAGCGCTAGGGGTAAAATGAAGTGGTTTAAACTAGCGAGGTCGCTTGACATTTGCATGAAAAAGAAATATACGAAACAACTATTGCGTGTATTTCTTAAAAGATAGAAATAACCTCTAGTTTTTGAAAGAAATATAGTAGACTTGCGTATATGCAGACCTTCGCTGCTGTATTATCAAATTCACCACAGAAAAATCAGGGAAAAATATACATTTGCAATGGATTTGACATTGGAAATAAATGAAATTATCAGGACTTGAGCTACACAACAAATTAGTAAACGAATACAAGATTATTGGAGAAAAAGGAGTTATCAATTTTTCGCTCAAAGACCTGACAATCGCAATTGAAACTAAAGACACCGTTGGAAACCTACTACAAGAATGGTTAAAGGCATGGCTCATGAAAGAAACGGTTGAATTTGAAGAGAACTCAAATTCACAAGTGTTTCCAGATTTTTATCTGGATAAACACAACAAAAAAGCTGAATTACTGGAAGTAAAATCTTTTGATTGGGACAGAGGCCCAGGGTTTGATTTGGCTAACTTTGATTCATATTGCAATTCCCTGCTAAGCTCTGCATATCGTTTAGATTCTAATTATTTGATCTTTGCCTACCAAATGAAAGGAAGCGAGTTGACTATTAAAGATGTTTGGATTAAGAAAATTTGGGAATTAGCTTGTTCAAGTAGTACATATCCATTAAAAGTACAGGAGAAGAAAAGTGTTATCTACAATATTCGACCAAGTGTTTGGTATTCCGAACGTTCAATATTTAAACCTTTCAATTCATTAGAAGAATTTCTTACTGCACTTAACGAAACTCGCTACCAATATCCACAAACTCGCCACACTAATGGACATTGGTTACAAAATGTATTGAGAAATTATGAAGAACATACGGGTATTAAACTACAGGTTCGCTGATGTAAACCTCGGCTAATTTATTCGCTACAAATTCTACAACAGGTACGGCAACTGTATTCCCCAACAAATCGAATGCATCATATTCTTTTGTAGGAATTTCGTACCATTCAGGATAACCAAATAAGCGCAAGCCTTCTCTAATTGTCAGTCTACGCAAACCATTTCCATCAGGTACAGCCAATCTTGAAACATCAGTTGCTACCAAAGTAGGAGCGATATCTTTTGGATCAAGTACTTTATTGATCTCAAAACTTAATTTACCTGTAACAATGTTATACCCTTTGGGTTTTGTTTCGTCATATTGACGGTATGTAGCAATACCATTCGTTGTGTGGTTTTTAACTAATTTTTTCGGGTGTTCCAGTTTCAAATAGCCTTTTTTTGTCAGGTCGTCCAGCAGTGATTTCAACTCATCTTTTGCCAGATAAACAAATGTATTTATTTGCTCCACAGTCAACGCCATTCCATCCATCCAGTCAATGCCAATTTCATCTGCCCATTGTTTTTTGCGCCTTTGTTTAAACAATTGGTTGAGGATTTTTGCTTGTTGTTTCGTAACACTTCCTTTTATTTCAAGATCCCAACTGTGAATGTTGTTGTCACCACCCCGTTTATCTTTGATGGATTTTCCATACAGTTCGTCCAAAGAGAAATGCGACAATAGTTTATCAATAAATTCTGATTTTAAGATAGGCAAGCCTTTTTCCAATATGTTTTCCAATGCACAAAAACACGGCTCATTTCCGCTTAAGTCGACATACTCTTCTTTTGTGCCGACAATGAAAATCCGTTTGCGCGATTGTGGTAGTCCGAATTCTAGGCTATCAAAAACTTTCCAAGTTGTTTTATAACCCAACTCATTTTTGAGTGCGTGCAAAATGGTTTTTAGTGTTCTCCCGATTTCATCATTTTTAGTTTCTAGATCGTGTTTTACTAAACCTTCCACGTTTTCAAGAATAAAACCGTACGGTTTTTTTTCTCTCAAAATTCTTTCAATCTCAAAAAACAAAGTCCCTCTTGTGTCTAAAAAGCCTTGGCGTTTTCCACCGGAGCTGAACGGTTGACAGGGAAAACCGCCTAACAAAAAATCAAAATCGGGAATAAATTCATTACGAATTCCGAAAATGTCACCAGCCAAGAAATCGTTTCCAAAATTATGTTTCAACGTTTTTACGGCATAAGGTTTTATTTCCGAAGTCATTACACATTCGGTATCCAGGCCTGCATCTTTAAATGCTTTTTCAAAACCCAGACGGATACCTCCAAGACCCGCAAAAAGATCAATGAATTTTACAGTATTGTTTTTCATTTTACGCTTCTTTTATAAGACTCATTTGGTTCTGCCGCCATCAATAACTGGCTTTCGTAATTCTCAATTTCAATTTTATGACAGCCAACAACAGTAAGACACTGCAATAAAAATGTAGCACTAAAACTGCCACGACTAATTTTGCTATCTATGCTTGCCTTAGTTTCTTCAACGCCAATCTCGTTAAGTAATAACACCAAATCAGCATTTGACACACCGCGTTTGACCAACTCGGACTTTAGTAGACGTTTTGCTTTATCATCCCAATTTGACATAACGAGAATTTATTTTGCAAAATTGAACGATAATTATCATATTCGCAAATAAAGAGGCATAAACAAAAAAAATTCAACAGGTAACATTGTATTCGAGCCTCGCCCTTGCTGGCGTTTTCACCAGCAAGCATATGATGTATGTTTGATATTTGCCTAATTGTGCCATATGGAACTCAATGAAAGCTGTCCTCAATTTTTCACAGCACCCCCAGTTGTGCGTAGTTTGCGAAGCAATGGTAAAAGCTGTCCTGAGTTTAAAACTCAGGACGTTCCTATTATTTTAACTTGCTGGTGTTTTGAGTGTCTCAAAACGCTGTTTCAATTTTGAGCCTTAAATTTTTTATTTCATTTGATATTTTATGATCCCCACCTACGAAATAAATAATAATTTCACTCCTATTTAATTTTAGTACTTTTCAAAAAAAATATCTTTTACAATATCCATGAATTTCATCTCCAAACGCCCGATTATCGTAATAGGTGCCTTATTTTTTATTTTTGGCTTTGTTACCTGGCTAAATGGGGCACTTATTCCATTCTTCAAAATTGTATGTAACCTCAGCAATTTCGAATCGCTCTTGGTGGCTTTTTGCTTTTATATTTCTTATTTCATCATGGCTTTGCCTTCGGCTTGGATATTGCAGAAAACAGGCTTCAAAAATGGAATGGTATTGGGTTTGGTGATAATGGCCATAGGGATGTTGGTGTTTTTGCCTGCTGCCATTTCAAGAAATTATGCCGTTTTTCTCACAGGTCTGTTTGTGATAGGAACTGGCTTAGCCGTATTGCAAACTGCTGCTAATCCGTACGTTACCGTATTGGGAAATGTCGAAAGTGCAGCACAACGCATAAGTATTATGGGCGTTTGTAGCAAAGCTGCAGGAGTGGCCAGTCCAATTTTATTGGGTTCGATCGTATTTGCCAATGCCAACGAGTTAATGTCTACACTGCCAACACTTTCATTTGAACAAAAGGAAGTTCTTTTGAACGAATTGTCTAGTAAAATCATAGCTCCATACGCTTTTATGGCCTCAACATTGGCTTTTTTGGCTTTTGTAGTTTGGAAAATCGATTTACCTCAAATTGATTTGGATCAACATACTAACGACCAAGAAAAAAGCTTAAACTCAAAAGCTTCTATTTTCCAATCACCCAACTTGATATTGGGTGTAGTAGCTTTATTTTTATACGTGGGGGCAGAAGTAATAGCAGGCGATACGATCATTAACTACGCCATGACCCAAGGCATAGGAATAGATCAAGCGTCAAAATTCACCAGCATTACTTTGATAGCCATGCTTTTGGGTTATTTCTTGGGTATTTTCGCTATTCCAAAATACATGAAACAAGAAACTTTCTTGTTAATTTCGGCCATTTTAGGGATTTTATTTGTATTGGCTACACTGGTTTTCAAAGGCTATGTATCAGTATTCTGTGTAGCTGCTTTAGGCTTGGCTAATGCTATTATGTGGCCTGCCATTTGGCCTTTGGCCATCAAAGATTTGGGTAAATTCACAAAACTCGGGTCATCAATGTTGATAATGGCAATAGCAGGCGGAGCTTTATTGCCTTTGGCTTACGGTCAGATTGCCGATAGCTATTCACCTCAAATCGGATATTCCATTCTATTGGTGTGTTATGGTTTTATATTGTACTATGCTATATTTGGGCATAAGAAATTGAAGTGGTAGTATTCTAGTACAAGACTTTTGGGAAGATATGGTAAAGAAAAAAGAAGAAAGAACAAAGACTCTTTAGATTTAGATTAGGATGGGTTTATAACATTTCCTGATTTTCTTTGAGAAATAGGGTAGCTTTTTAAATCGATTTCGTAGAAGAAATTAATTATTAACAAATAATAAAATATGGCAATCATCACTTTTACTTCTGATTTCGGCACTAGAGATCATTATGTAGCAGCCGTAAAGGCCAAAATATTTAATTACAATGCCAATATTCAGGTAATTGACATTTCTCACAATGTAGATCACTACAATGTTGCTCACGGTGCGTTTATTTTAAATTCGGTTTTTAGAGATTTCCCAAAAGGGACAGTTCATTTGGTGGCCATCAATTCGCTTAATGAAAATACTGATAAGTACATAGCTGCCCGCATGGAAGACCATTTTTTTGTGGGCACAGACAATGGTTTTTTTTCATTACTGAGCGAAAAACCTACCATTGCGGTCGAAATATTATTTGATAAAAACTTAAATCAAACATTCCCAGAGAAGAATATATTTGCTTTTGCAGCCGTTTCTTTGGCAAGTGGTAAAAATTTATACGATTTAGGTCCTACCATCAACAGTGCAACTTTGAAGAGAATGGTAGGCAGAAAGTTGAAATCAAATAGAAATTCTATTGAGGGCAATGTGTTGCATACCGACCATTATGGCAATGCGATCACCAATATTTCAAAGAAATTATTTGATGAAACTGCTCAAGGCAGGGCTTCGATTATTTCATTTGGCAGGGAAAATGTAGAAACGATGCATGCTATCTACCACCAGGCTGAAAATGGCGATTGCGTAGCACTGTTTAACGATTTGGGCTTACTAGAAATAGCCATTAAAAATGGCAATGCCTCGCAATTACTCGGTTTACAATACGATAGCCCTGTAAGAGTAAATTTTGCACCCGAGTTAGTTTGAGCTTTTATTACCCATTATTCGGTTTTAGAGTTGGGTCTCAACTACAAAATATGTCGTTTGGGTGATTAATATGTCCACTGTTTTTTATTTTTTGTAAATTTCGACTCCAATAAATCAGTCTCGTTTGGCCATTTCTTCAAAGCGTTTTTTCTTCTTCTCGTTATTCACTTTGTTGGCATTGTGTGGATTGGCGCAGTTTTCGATCAAAGGCAAAGTAACAGATGCAGCAAATGGCGAACCGCTTCCATTTGTCATCATCCAATTTAAAGGCACATCCATAGGTGCTCAAACCGATTTCGAAGGCAATTACGCAATCAATGCTTCTTATGTAAGAGATTCAATTACAGCTACTTACGTAGGTTACAAATCTAAAATAAAACCTTTGAAACTTGGCGAATCCTCGCAAATTATTAATTTTCAATTGACGGAAAATGCAAAGGAATTGGGCGAGGTAATAATCAAAAGGGGCGAAAATCCGGCTTGGTCCATTCTGCGAAAGATTCAGAAAAGCAAAAAAATGAATGATAAGCGATCATTGGCTGCCTATGAATATGAAAGCTACTCAAAAGTGCAAGTCGATATTGATAATATTTCTCAAAAGATTAGAAAAAGAAAAATTCTAAAAAAAGTAATTGCGGCCATTGATAGCCTGAAAAAAGTGACAAATGATGAGGGAAAGCCAATTATTCCTATTTATTTGTCAGAAACTATCTCTAAAATCAACTACCAAAACGACCCCATTCGCCAAAAAGAACATATTTTAGCACATAATATTTCAGGTGTCCTAGATGAAAGCAACGCCCAATTTATTTCACAAATCACAGGCAGTAGCATTACAGAGTTTAATTTTTATCAAAACTGGATCCAATTTATGGGTAAAGATTTTGTATCTCCCATTGCAGAAAGTTGGGCAGAGTATTACGATTACGATTTAGAAGATAGTCTATTTATCGATTCAGCTTTTTGCTATAAAATAAATGTAAAGCCCAAAAGAGCAGCCGATCTGGCATTTAAAGGCACTATTTGGGTTACAAAAAATGAGTATGCAATTAGGCGATGCGATCTTACGATTGGCAAAACGGCCAATATCAATTTTGTCGATAAGATAAAAATTCAACAAGAATTTCAACGCACAAGTGAAAAAGCTTGGCTGCCTTACAAAATGCGATTTGGCATTAATTTGGCAGAATTGGTCGACAGCTCGGCTGGTTTTTTGATTAAATACTACATTTCTAATAATGATATCAAAGTAAATGAACCTAAAAGTGAAGATTTTTTTCAAGTGGGATTAGAAACAGCCGAAAATGCGAACGATTTTGACAAAGCTTTCTGGCAAAAAAATCGCCACGATTCGCTATCAAATACAGATAAACAGGTGATAGCAATGATCGATACCCTCAAAAATTTGCCAGTGATACGCTCATACATTGAAATTTTAGATATTGTGGTAAATGGATATAAAAAAGTAGGTTTAATTGAAATAGGCCCTTATTCTCAGTCTATTGCATGGAATAATATTGAGGGAATACGATTCAAATTGGGGCTGAGATCGAGCTACCTATTCAGCAAAAAGTGGCTTTTGAAGTCGTATATCGCTTATGGCACTACAGATAAAAGACTAAAATATGGAGGCTCAGTCGATTTTAATATCTCAAAACGCAAATGGTTTTGGGCTGGCATTGAATATTTTTACGATTTAGAACAATTGGGCATATTTTCTTTCAACAAAGGCAATGTTTCGACCTTGTTTTACGCCATTTCAAGATGGGGCAATCTCAGCAATGCAAATCCTTTTTATATCAATAATTTCACAACTTATGCCCAAATTGATGTTATTCGTGGTGTTACTGCCAAATTGCAATTCAATTATCAAAATTTCAACCAAGTGCCAATGAATTCTGATCGGTACAATTTTGGTTACTATTCGGTGCCTGGCGATACAAATTCTACCATAAATAATACTTTAAATAACGCAGAGCTGGTTTTTGAAACACGTATTGCCCGCAGAGAAACATTTTTATATTATGAACACAATCGCATTTCGATCGGAAATGAGCAAATTCCTATGGTTACTTTGCGGTATCATTTGGGCTTGAAAGGCTTGGGAGGCAGCCACTTCGCGTATCATAAATTAGCTGTTCAAGTGCAACAGATGTTTACAGTTGGCAAATTTGGAAGATCAAATTATACGATACGCGGCAATTACATTCCAAATACCTTGCCATTTCCACTTTTAAATATCCACTTGGGCAATCAAACACTTGTTTATAGTGCTGGTGCGTTCAGTTTGATGAATTTCTTTGAATTTGTAAGCAGCCGGTCCGTCACACTCAATTACCAACATCATTTTTCTGGCTTTTTTTTCAATCGCATACCACTGTTTTACAAGTTAAAATTGCGAGAAGTGGTGTCTTTCAATGCGATCTGGGGCACGGCTACGCAAAGCGATTTGAATCTTACGCCTAAAAATGAAAGCATTCAGTACCGAAATTTTTATGCACTAGACCCAAATATCCCGTATATGGAGGCTGGCATAGGCATAGAAAATATTGCCAAAGTATTCAGGGTAGAGTTTTATAAGCGTCTTTCGTATTTAGCTCAAGATTACGAAATCCAAAATTGGGGTATAAAAGTAGGCGTGTCCTTATCGTTGTAAAAATAGTATATATTCGATCATATTTATCTGAGGTAAAATCTGTTTTTTCGATATTTTTTTAATAGGTTTATTAATAGGTGAATCCCGAAGTTGAAATTTTAATTGCTTTTTTATGCGAATAGTAAATAATGTAGTTCAAATACTTAGTTTTCTGGTGCTGGTGTTAATGTGTCAATTGGCACAAAGCCAGCCAGTTATCTCAAATGTTGAGCCCAAAGTGGTGTCATTGAGCCAGGTAATAACTGTTGCTGGCAGCCAACTTTCTGGGGTCACCCAAGTAAAATTAAATGCAAGAAGCTTGAGTTTAGCCTCAATTATCAAAGAAAGTGACAATACGGTTTTGCTGAAAATTCCAGCCAATATTCAGCACGGAGTCTATAATCTTTCATTTAATACTGGCACTTTGCTTGGCAATTCTTTTGAAATTACCATTTTAGGGCCTGCAATCACAGCTATTTCACCCCAAAACCAAGAAATTGACAAGCGAATCACCATTTTTACTTCAAATGTAGATTCAATCATATCACTGAAATTTGGAAATACGATGGCAGACTTGTCCTCCATGGTGTTAATAAATGGCAAAAATGAGTTTTCGATCACAGTTCCCTTCGCAAATATTATTGGCTCATATCCAGTTGTCATCAATACCGAGTATGATTTCACACCAGCTTTCCCTTTTTCAATTTCAGGGCTTAATATCCCTCAAATTGTTGATATTCAACCGATTGAAGCAACCGAAGGTGCTATTATTACCATTACTGGCACTAATATCGACTCCATTACTGGCATCACCTTTGGCAATACTTTGGTGTCATTAAGTTCCATCTCAAAGATAAATCTTCAAAAATATGAGGTCATTGTTCCCTTCTTAGGTTTAGGCCAAAATGATGTGAAAGTGTATACAAAACGTGGAGAAAGCGAAGCATTTGGGTTTCAAAAGCAAATTGCGATACCAACATTTTCGACTTTTTTTCCAACTCAAGCCAAGATTGGAGAATTTATTACCGTAATTGGTACAAATCTAAATGCCAGCAATGCTATCGTTATTGGCGAAATCACCACTACTGGCATCAATTTTTTATCCGTAAATAGCCTGCGATTTGTGGTGCCAAATGATGCCGTCTCAAATACAATTTCAATTATTTCACCTAACGGCAACTTGCAATCTTCTGACACATTGCAGATCGACACTGTCACTTCCATTCGCTCAAATACTATTTATTTTGATGAATCTGACACTCAAATAATGATACTAGGGGCGAGCAATGATTTGCTGAAATTATACCTAAAGAATGATTATAATGTGCTAATAATCAATGATATTTTAGGGAAGCAAATTTATAGATTAGAGCATGTTTTAAAAGGTATTTTGGAAATCCCTCTCTCTTTTAGCGGTGGCAATTACTTTATTTTCGCCCAAAATAATGTCAGGGTAGATAGAATAAAAGTCTTTCTTAGTCAATAAATTTCGACCTAAATATGGGTGCTTTGGCTTGCTTTGAATAGCTTTTGTTTCTCTTCTTTTGTCAATTTTTCATAGCCATATTTTGAAATCTTGTCTAAAATAGAATCAATCTCTGCTTGGCTCACATCTTCAATAGTTGTTGAAGTTGTTTTCTTTTCAGGGTTTCGATACGTCACTTTCATTTTTGGACTTGACTTAAATAGTGAAGTTACAAATCCAAAAATGGCACTAACGGGCTTGCCCCAATCATTTCCCTTTTTTAGTTGCCAAATGTAAATAAAACCCATCAGAGCACCACCCAAATGGGCAACATTGCCTCCTGCGTTTGGCCCAACTGTCTGCGCAAACGATAAAAGTGCGTAAAACCCTGCTATGTACTTTATTTTTACAGGTCCTAAAAAAAGTAAGAAGAAGGTATAATCTGGAATTAACACTGCAGCTCCAATTACCACAGCATACACGCTACCAGAGGCTCCCAATAAAACAGTATTTGCTGCTCTTTCGCTAAAGTATGGTATAAAATTGTAGGCTGCCAAGTACACCAAACCACCAGCCACTCCGCCCAACACATATAAGTTTATTAGCCGTTTGCTGCCCAAAAATTCACTTATCAATGAGCCAAACCAGTATAAGAAAATCATATTGAACAGAATATGAAAAAAATTGCCAGTATCGTGGGTGAAAAAGTATGTAAATAGTGTCCACGGTTTGTAGATAAAATTTTCAAATTGAGCAGGCATAAAAAATTGGTAAGAAATAAGGTCGTAGATGCCTTTGTTTCCAGTCAGTGTCAATAATACATTTAGCACCACCAACACCACAAATACAATCACATTTATGAGAATGATTTGATTCAGCCCACTGCCTATTTTGTTGAAGGAATTTTTAATATCGTCAAATATGCTGCTCATTTTGTTGCTATATTCAAATGTCTAAATAACCAATCAGTTTAAATCTAATCAATAATACTCGTAACCATTGTTCTTTTTTCGCCACATTCTAATCATAATGAAAGCAAAAATCATACCGCCAATGTGTGCAAAATGAGCAACATTGTCGCCCTCACTTCCCTTTACACCTGAATACAACTCTATTATTCCATAAACAGTTACATAAACCCACGCTTTTATTGGAAATGGCAACGGAAATATAAATAGTTCTGTTTGTGGAAATGTCATTCCATACGCCATCAATATCCCAAAAACAGCCCCTGAAGCTCCAATTAGGGGTACGTTTGACTTTGAAGCAAATATATCGTTGGCTATTTGTATACTTTTCACAATAAAGCTAGAGTCTTTTGGGTTTTCTGCAAAAGCATTTACAAAACTGTAGCTGCCAAAACCAAATTTATTCACAAAAATCACAAAGGCATCTGGATTGGGATTTGCAGCATATACTGAAATGGCATTTTGCAAATCGTACATTTGATAAAATGTAATTAATGCGTAGATAAAGCCAGCTCCCACGCCTGTGACAACATAGAATATCAAGAATTTTTTTGGCCCCCAAAAATGCTCCAGCATCGGCCCAAACATGAATAGTGCAAACATATTGAAAAAAATATGCCCAAAATCAGCATGTAAAAACATATAAGTAAAAAACTGAAATACATGAAAATTTTGTGAAAGCACGTACCTCAATCCGAAAAGGGGAGTAAGCGAAAATACAAATTTGTCGAGTATGAATACGGCCAGATTTAATACCAACAAAGCTCGCACAACAGGCGTAAACTGAAAATTTCTAAACATAATCAATCGATTGAGGCAGCTAAAATACGAATTTGAATGTTGAAGAGATAAATTTTTTCAAAAAACCTGTCTAAATACCTTTTTGAACGAATATTTGTCAGTTGTAATGAATAATATGCTCTACATGTATCGTTTTTTGCATCTAAATTGCAACGTAATTTTTAGATTAAATGATGGAGGGCAATGAAATTATTGCACAACAACCCAATTGGCTTTCTTTGCTGTTATATTTCAATCTTAATGCATAAAAAGTCATCATCAACAATAATTGATTTTAACAACAAATAGAACATGGCAACTACGATACTTAAAAATGCCTTGATAATAAATGAGGGGGAAATTAAGGAAGCAGAGATACTAATTCAAGATGGATTTATTGAGAAAATTGCTTCAAATATTTCAAAATTCAATGCTATAGAGATTGATGTAAAGGGTAAGTATGTGCTTCCTGGCATCATTGACGACCAAGTACATTTCCGTGAACCAGGCCTTACACACAAGGCAAATATTTTTACAGAATCGCGGGCGGCTGTGGCAGGCGGTGTCACTAGTTTTATGGAAATGCCAAACACAAATCCTCCTGCTACTTCGCTTGAGCTTTTAGAAGAAAAGTATACAATTGCGTCAAAAACATCGTTGGCAAATTACTCTTTTTTCATGGGCACTACCAACAGCAATGCCGATTTAGCCTTGAAAATCAACCCAAAGGAAGTGTGTGGGATCAAGATATTTATGGGAAGTTCTACTGGCGACATGTTGGTAGAAGAGCCAGCAGCTCTTACCAAATTGTTTTGCGAAAGCCAATGTCTTATAGCAATACACTCCGAAAACGACCACCTTGTAAAGGCCAATTTAGATATATTTAAGGCAAAATATGGCGATCATATTCCTGCCTCGGCTCATGCCGAAATCAGAAATGTAGAAGCGTGCTTCGAAATGACAACCAAAGCCGTAGCTTATGCCACCAAATGTGGTACTAGGCTTCATATTTTACATATATCTACAGAGGAGGAGTTGCAGTTTTTTACCAATTCAATTCCTTTGAGAGATAAAAAAATTACGTCAGAGGTTTGCGTGCACCATTTGTGGTTTGATAGTTCAAATTATGAGAATTTGGGCAATTTAATAAAATGCAATCCTGCAATAAAGGAAGAGAGACATAAAAAAGCACTTTTTGATGCTCTGCTAGACGATCGCCTCGATATTATTGCGACCGATCATGCACCACACACTTGGGATGAAAAGCAGCAAATATATACAAAAGCCCCTTCTGGTTTGCCTTTGGTGCAACACGGCTTGAATGTGATGCTCGATTTTTACCAACAAGGCAAAATATCTTTAGAAAAAATAGTTGATAAAATGTGCCACAAACCTGCAGAATTATTTAGGATTGAAAAGCGTGGTTATGTTAGGGAAGGTTATTGGGCAGATTTATCGATCCTCGATTTGGATCAGAAATGGCAAGTTGAGAAAAGCAATATTTGGTACAAATGCGGCTGGTCGCCATTTGAGGGCAAGACATTTCAAGGAAAAGTGACTCATACCTTTGTATCAGGCCATTTAGCTTACCACGATGGCCAATTTAATGAAATGAAAATGGGCGAAAGGTTGAGGTTTGCTTGATCTTGTCATGGATCTACAGCAAAATGCTGCACATACCTTTATTCTTGCCAAAACCCTTAAAAAGCAGAAAACCAACCCTATGCAAAGTTGGCTTTCTGCTTTTGTTCAGTCGTCTTTCTATTTCGCAAGTGCTTTTACCAATGTATCACCAATTTCGGCTGGTGAAATAGACACAAATAGCCCACACTCTTTCATTATTTTTATTTTTGCTTCTGCTGTATCATCTGCTCCGCCCACGATGGCACCAGCATGCCCCATTCTACGGCCTTTTGGTGCTGTTTGCCCTGCAATAAATCCAACCACAGGTTTTTTGTTTCCAGTTGCTTTGATCCAACGGGCTGCATCGGCTTCGTAGCTACCCCCAATTTCGCCAATCATCACTATGGCATCTGTTTCAGGGTCGTTCATCAACAATTCAACAGCATCTTTGGTAGGTGTACCAATTATCGGGTCGCCACCAATGCCAATGGCAGTCGATATTCCCAAACCAGCCTTCACTATTTGATCGGCAGCTTCGTAGGTAAGTGTTCCAGATTTTGAAACGATACCAATTCTGCCTGGTTTGAAAATGAATCCAGGCATAATACCAACTTTGGCCTCACCTGCAGTGATTACACCTGGGCAGTTTGGCCCTATCAATGTCACATCTCCTTTGCTTTTTACATAGGCTTTGGCGTAAATCATATCATTTACAGGTATGCCTTCAGTAATACAAATAATTACTTTTATGCCGCCATCTGTTGCTTCCATTATGGCATCGGCTGCAAAAGCAGGAGGCACGAAAATGATAGAAACATTGGCTCCAGCCACCTTTACAGCTTCTTCAACAGTATTGAACACTGGTCTATCCAAGTGACTGCTGCCACCTTTGCCTGGAGTAACGCCACCAACTACATTTGTACCGTATTCGATCATTTGTTGCGCATGAAACGAACCTTCAGAGCCAGTAAAGCCTTGAACAATTACTTTTGAATTTTTATTTACAAGTACACTCATTGTATATGTGCGTGGATTTTAGGTCTTTACTAAAAATGATTGAGTGCAAAAATAGATTGATTAAAATTCTAAGCAAATAATAAGATCAAGATTATTCTAAATTCTTTATGATCTCAGTATCTACCCAGAATTATAATTTTTAAACGCACTTGTCAATTATGGAAACTTAGGAAATTTAGACCAATCTGGCTTTCTTTTTTCAATAAATGCTTTTTTGCCCTCTTTGCCTTCTTCACTAAGATAATATAGAAGTGTGGCATTACCAGCCAATTCTTGTATGCCAGCCTGTCCGTCTAATTCTGCATTGAATGAAGATTTTAGCATTCGCAACGCCAGCGGGCTTTTTTCCAATATCTTTTTGCACCAATTTACAGTAGTTTTTTCCAGCTCGTCTAGCGGCACTACTTTATTCACCAAGCCCATATCCAAAGCCTCTTTGGCGTCATATTGGTCGCAAAGAAACCATATTTCTCTTGCCTTTTTTTGTCCGACAACTCTAGCCAAATATGAAGCTCCAAAGCCTCCATCAAAACTACCAACAATAGGTCCAGTCTGTCCAAATTTGGCATTTTCTGCTGCTATTGTTAAATCGCAAACTACGTGCAGTACGTGTCCACCACCTATTGCCCAGCCTGCTACCATTGCTATGACTGGCTTTGGTAACGACCTTATTTGTTTTTGAAAATCCAAAACATTCAATCGTGGCACGCCATCATTTCCAATATAGCCGCCTTCGCCTCTCACATTTTGGTCGCCACCACTGCAAAATGCCTTGCCTCCTTCGCCAGTGAGTATTACTACCCCCAAATCAGTTCGATCTCTGCAAATATTCATGGCATCGATCATTTCGCTTACCGTCAATGGTGTGAACGCATTGTGAACTTGGGGTCTGTTGATACTTATTTTTGCTATCCCTTCAAATTCAGTAAATAAAATTTCTTTGTATTCTTTTATGGTAATCCACTTGTATTCCGATTTCATTAGTATGCTTTTTTTTAACCTTCAAATATATAAGTTATTTTCAACCATTGGAATAGAAAAATGTTTGGGCAACAAAAAAGGGCTTTCGCCCTTTTTTGACTATCTGATAATGGTGACAGACCCTCGTTTTTCAAATTGCTTACCACCCTGTTCTTTATACAAACCATAATATTTGAATGTATAAGGATAAACGCCTGTCGGAAGTTTACTTCCGCCAAAGTTGCCATCCCATCCGTTATTCATAATAAAATCTTTATCTGTAGAATAGAACACAATCTCGCCCCATCTGTTGAACACCGACAATTCGACATTATCAAAGTATTTGCCAAAGATCGTAAAGTACCTATTTTCCTTATTTTCCCCATCTGGGATCAGCCCTTCTGGGAAATATACCCTTGGGTCGCACGATGGTCGCACCAAGATACTATCAATATAAGAGCAGCCAACCAAATTAGATATTCTTACGTAGTATTTTAAAGTATCAAATACGATTTCTTTTTGACTTGTGTTGCCAGAAGCCAGCCATAAATATTTGAGAGGATTACTTTCAATCGCACCAGCATCTAATTCAATTCCTTTGCCATCTTTTCGATCATCGATACAATAGGGTACATCAAAAGCATTTTGTACTACTGGCTTGTCGTTGAATAGTACGATTGACGAGTCTCTTCTTACACATTCTCCTATTCTAAATGTTACTTCGTAAAATCCTGCTAAAGTGCTCACGCCAGGTATTCGTATTTTTGATTTATATACTTGAGATGTATCGGTTAGCAACAATCCTTGGTAATTCCAACTATACGATGCGTTGAAAACCGTAGATACATTGCTTGGGCGTGATGTGATAGTGATAGGCGATCGTAAATTTGAGGGTGTTGCATCTAGCGTTACTACATCGCCAATACAAGCGTTCACATCTGGAACTCTTATCAAAGGCACAGGATGCGTTTTTACTCTCAAAGTATCATACACTAGACAGCCAATTGGCGATATAGCTGGATCAGTCACTTGTACCAGATATTTGGCTGAATCTCTCGTAATCGCAATGTCGGATAAGGTCCTTAATTTCATCAAGAATGTATCTGCCTCCAAAGTAAAGCGCTCAACATTGTTTGCATAATTGTAAGGTAGATTCCATTTATAGGTATAAGAGTTTGTGTTAACACCTTCAATCGTCACCACTATTGGTGTGACAGAGAATATATCGTTTTGGCAGACTACTTTCCCTATGGAACTCAATATAGGCAGTGGTCTGACAACCGTAGTATCTAAGATGCTACAAATAGTGCCGTCTTCCGTGTACTCTAATGTATAACCTGCAAACTGACCTTTTTCCAAATTCACTTCTATTCTTTCAGGGTCGATTTCATTGCCTTGAATGGCTCCATCGCGATACCATTGGAATTTGCCCTCTCGTTTGGTAAATGATGCTCCTACGCTTAAAGTGAGCTGATCGGCATAGCACACCTGTTGAGGCATATCAAGTGGTGGCAATATGAGAGACCTCAATTTGATCGTATCTACATTTACACAACCACTATTGTTATCGACTACGCTCAATATATAAGGGTAATAATCAATACCAGCTAGGTTTACAGTGACAGCAGCCTCACTATTGCCTATAGGAGATAGGATGGTATTTATTCCAACAACGCTAGGTTCAAACCACTGGTAAGAATTACTAGACTGTAAATTTACTACATTTAATCTGAATGGGTTGCCACCACATATTATCTGATCTTGGCCAGCATTGGCTACCGGAAGCGGATTTGACACCAGTGGCAACAATATGCTGCTTGATATTTCATCACATGTTCCTTGGCCCTGAGCTGTGAATTTGAGTGTAGTGCCAGTAGGATTATTCAAATCATCATTGCTAGGAATGTATACTGCATTGCTTGCAAAGATACTTGGTGAGAATACGCCTGTGCCAGAAGTTGTCCATACTGTTTGCGATGTATTTGTAGCTGTTCCAGCCAATTGAATGCCACTTGTAGTACAAATAGAAGGAGAACCAGCATTAGCAGTTGGCCTAGCAAACAAGTTGATCGTAGCCGTGTCTGATACTGGTGCACAATTATTGTTTTGCAGCGAAGTAAGTACAAATCTCAAATTAGTTTGGTTTGCATCTTGTGCAGACATATTGTAAGTAACGGATCCTAAAGTAGTTGTGTTTGGTTTGATAAATCCATTTCCAAGATAAGCGTTGCTATTTGCAATCGTTCTCCATATTCCACCATTGTGGTTTAAGACCGAACCCGAAAGTGAAATCACTTGCCCCGCACAAACAAAGCTACCATCAGTTGCTACTTTTACAACTGGTAAATCGTCAAATCG
>JBJXGB010000099.1:0-11456 GCA_046152935.1 Cytophagales bacterium | reverse complement strand
GCATTGTTCACAAATCTGACGATACTTCCAGTACTTCTCAAATCAATAACATTGGTGGAGGTAGATGAAAAAATATCTAGTGCTTCTAGTGGAGCAGATGTACCGATTCCCAATCTTTTGTTGGTATTGTCCCAAAAGAAGTTTGCGCCATCAGCTGTAATGGTATTGTTGTTGCTAAAGAATGAAACGCCACCAGTAGTGCCTGTGCCAGAGATGCCAGCATTTGCCCAAGTTAAATTTGTGGGTGTAGCACCAGCTGCTAACATTTGCCCCGTAATAGGGGCTGTAAGGGGCAAAGTATAAGTGATATTAACGGCTTGGTCGCCAGCTCTGAATGCGGTGTAATGATCGCCTGGAGTACTTGTCCCTTCTTCAAAACGAAGTTCACTGCCTAAAGTAGCGGTTGACGACAATAGTAAATTCCCATTGTTTAGTTCTAATTGTTGAGCAGGTGTTCCAGTTCCTATCCCTACATTTCCATTACCTAATATTACCATTTTGGGGGTGATTGTATTAGAAGTATTTCCAGAAACACCTGGAACAGGTGTTAGAAACTCGATTCGAGACCCAACATTTCCTGTAGAATTTCCAGAAGATAACGTTAGGTTACCTCCAGTTCGGTTGAGTCCTGCTACACCAGCACCGCCCGCTTGTACCAACAAGTCTGTACCATTATTTGCGCTAAGATCAGCTTCTACCTGTATAACTCTTGCAGCCCCATTGGGCCCAAACGACAAATCGCCTGAGGGACTACTAGTGCCTATTCCCAAATATTCATTTGCAGTATCCCAAAATAAATTGCTGTCCTGCCCTAAATTTGAGCCACTTGTCCAATATGCAATATTTCCTATTGCGCCAGCGCCAGTTACATTGCCTGTTCCTACCTCATTGCCGCCTACACTCAGCATCTGCCAATCAGTGCCATCAAATATTACCGTTACAAAAGCACCAGCTTTGATGTCGCCTGCTTGCACAGGGAAGTTGCCATTTTTATAAATTGTAGCAGCACCAGTACCATTGAGGTCGAGTGTGCTAGGGCCTGTGTTTGTACTTATAGCTTTGAATGTAAACGATATGCCAGGCACGGCCGCAGTGATATTGGCAGGGTAAGTTACCGTAATGGCATCAGCTGTGCCGCCAGCAGTGAGCAGGGTTTGTGCAAAGGCTGCATTGGCAAATACTGCGGTGCAGATGGCTGCAGCCACTATATTTTTGCAAATGGTGGGTACTGTTTTGGTAAAGTACATTGTTGTCGTTGGTAAAGTTTAAAGATAGTTGTTTGTTGTTTGGAATGTGTAGATACTCCTTTTTTATGAAACGAAACTCAAAATAAATAAGTTTTGCTCAAAAATCAATTCTTACCTGTCATACTCAATACTATAAAGGTAAGCTGATGGTTGGTTTGTGCAACAAAAAACACCTTAATCTTAGAAAGACCAAGGTGTAGCACTAAATACTAACAAAAAACTATTTAAACAAACAAACTCAAACTTAATGGTGAACAAAGCGACCACAAAAGCCTATTTCCTTTGTACTCGTTTGTTGGTGAAAACACCAACAAAGGCAACTTTGTTGGTGAAAACACCAACAAAGGAGGCCTACTTTAACCCTAATTTTACTAATCCATTTTCTACCTCGGGGCAGCTCATAAATAAATTCCATAGCAGTTTAGAACGGTGGTTTTCGATCATCACTATTATTGGGCCTTGGTCGATAGCCAAAAAAGAATCGGCATACCAAATATTGGTAAGGTTGAAGGCATCGACAAAACCATATTGCTTCCATATTTTATCGCCCAATTTATAGTAGAAAAATTTGAGTGCCGCCATCGACTGCGTGGGTGTGTATGGAAAAGACGACAATGCCGCTGTTGGCGATATTATGCCCAGATCATTGTTTGGATCGTGGGCTGAATAGCCTCCAATGTTGTTGTCGCTGGCCGTTAGCCCCCAACAATCGGCACTGTAGCCATTGAAGTTTTTGGGATTTGCTTTACAATAATTGAAGTTGATAACGGAATGTGCCAGACCTTGATCGTAGTAATTGGTGTATTTGTCGGTGAGCAAATTTGGGTTCAGCCCCAGAAAAGAATAGTGGGTAAAAAACAATGGCCCGCCAAAATCGTAGCCCAAAGGCAATTTTGTGTTGTAAAAAGTTTTGTTGTTTACAAAGCTGCCGTTTCTTGTCCAGCCATTGTCGTACACTGCTTTTGCAATTGTGTGGGTGGTAGAAGAAGCCGCTAATACATAGGTAATCAAAGCCTCGTTGTAGCCCGATATTTTCATGTTCATATCCCAATTGTAGGTGGGCGACCAATGCCAATAAAGTGCATTTTCGTTGTTTTTGGTAAACCAATTCCATTCCACGTTGTTCCAAAGGGTGTTTATTTTAGTTTTTAGAGCCAATTCATCTGCACCTGAGCCATCGAAATACTGCCTTGCTGTAAGTAAACCTTGAAAGAGGAAAGAAGTCTCTACCAGATCGGCTCCATTGTCTTTGGTACTGAAAGCAATAGTAGCGCCAGTAGCTCCATTGAGCCAATGCGGATAAGCGCCATGGTAGCGAATGGCACTGTTTGTGAGAAAATCGACCATTTTAGTGAGCCTTGCAAGACCTTCTTGTCGGGTGATGAAGCCTCTTTCGATGGCTACTATCATCGCCATGATGCCAAAACCAGTGCCGCCAGAAGTGACAATGTCGCCAGAGGAGTTGCGTTCGCGAGCCATGCCCGAGGTGGGGTGACCAAAATCCCAAAAATACTTGAAGGTTTGTTTTTGAACCAATGTAAGCAATTCATCATCTGAAATGACGTCAAATTTATTGCTAGAGTCGATAGCGGTGGTAAAACCGGTGCTAAAAGTGGTGTTCAATAGTTGATTTTGCTTCGATTTTAGGGTAGGCAATAATCTAAATGTATAGCTTGAAATGTACTCGTAGCCTACTGTTGGTGTTAGCGACAAAGTGCTATCGTTGTTTTCAAGCAAATAATTGAAAGCTATTGCGGTGCTGTTTGTATTCTTGATAATAAAAACATTGTCTTTGATCGAATTGGCATCGAGCTGAGCCGAAAAAGTGATTTTTATCGGTGCATTTTTGGCAATGTTGAAATTTTTAGCACTCGTTTTCCCACCAATGGTGATGACTTTGTAGTTTAGATTAGTAGCAATGGTGCTAGGATTGACATTTGTATCTGTAGTGCTTTCTTTTTTGCAAGAAAGAATAAGAAAAATGAATGCGATGGCGAATACTGAATTTGGGGAAATGTTCATTTGTCTATTATCAAATTAAAGTGAATGGAAAAAAGCAGAATAGAAGGTTTAGTTTTTCTATCCTGCCTTTACTGTGCTTATTTACTTGCCTGCTGATTCTAAGGCATAAAGAGAAGTTAATTCTTCAGGAGAAAGAGCTTTGTTCCAAACTCTCAATTCATCAATTTTACCTGTCATTGGTACTTGCCATCCTTCGGCAGTTTGTCCGGGTAAATTAGAACCCCAAGCACCAATTACTACTTTGGTTGGCGTAAAGAAAGTGACCGCACCTACAGGCACATCACCATTTTTCCGAAGTTCCCATTCCGGATTGCTAATCTTAACGGCATTGCCATAAATACCAAATTTAGAAGTAGCAGCATCCCAAACCACGGCAACATGCGACCATTTTCCTGCTCCCCTAAAAGCCTGCACTCCACCTTTTGAAGGGTCGTTTAGGCAATCTTGTCCGCTTGAAGAGCCATTATTGTTGGTAACCATGTATACTTTGACACGCATGGTATCTGTGCCAATACCAAAAGTTTCCGCAAAGAAGTTGATATTGCCATCCCAAGGCGTAGATCCTCCAGTTAATTGTCTTGTAAGTGAGAAAAATGGCGTTGGACGAGACCCATTATTTTCCACATTCACCCATGCACTCACAGTGTAGCTTGGCATCGTATTTAAAGCGGTTAATTCATCAAACAATAAATAACCTTCTGCCAAGGTTAGTGCTTGCCCTTTTGCACCAGCAGAATATGTTGCATTTACAGACGAAGCTGGCATTTTACCGGATTTTTCTTCTTTGCCGCTGCCTTCAAAATCCCAATGAGCTACTAAATTTGCTTTACCAATGTCGCCAGCACCAGGTTCAGCAACTGGTGTAACTACTGGATCGTCACTTTTCTTTGCACAAGCACCCAACAGTAACGAGGCTGCAATAGCCCCCGAAGCCAACACATACATAATTTTAGTTTTGTTCGTTTTCATGATTTTTGTTAATTGAAATGAGTAAATAAAATTTGAATTCCCAACTAATACCCTGGGTTTTGGGTCAATTTTCCAGCACTCAAATCGATTTGGGTTTGGGGTATTGGAAAAATTTCGTGCACATTGTCTATAAAGCTTTTACCTGAATTTCTCAATACTTCGCCCGCCCTGCCTTGGCGAACCAAGTCGAAAAAACGGTCGTTTTCCAAGGCCATCTCCACTCTTCTCTCTTGCCATATCGCCATTTTCAATGCCTCTTTATCAGTGATTGCCAATGCTGCAAGCCCTGCTCTCGTTCTTATTTTGTTTACATTTGCCAAAGCAGTATCTGTTTGCCCTAGTTCGTTGGCAGCTTCGGCCCGCATAAGCATCACCTCTGCAAATCGCATTATTCGCACATTTTGCTCTCTGCCATAGCCGTAGCCGCACAGATTTTTTACTTCCATAACTTGAGGTACGTATATTTTTTGGTTGTAGCTTGGGTTTGGTGAAGAGGCTGGAATAAGGTCGCCTTCGGGAGTTATTTCACCGGCTCTCATAAAGGTAAGCTCTTTTCTTTTATCAGTAGGCTCAAACGCATTTTCTAAATTTGTAGATGGAGTGTTGAAGCCCCAGCCAACGGGCCGTACATATTGGCAATTGCTGTATTCACAATAAGAGCCACAATCGGAAGTGTATGTTTGGTTTTGAATTTCAAATATCGATTCTGGTGAATTTTCTCCGACAATTCTAAAAACACTGTTGTAGTCAGAAAGCAAATTGTAATTTGTACCATATAGCTGCTCGGTAAGCGACATTACTGCACTCCATTCTTTTTTATACATTTTTACTTTTGCCAAAAAAGCTTTAGCAGCACCCATGGTAGCCCTGCCAAGATCGCTCGCATTGTGCGCCATGGGCAATGTTTGAGCTGCATCGTTGAAGTCGATTTCAATTTGAGCGTATATTTCTTCCTTTGAGGCTCTTGTAGGGTTGAGTTCATCTGGTGTAGTGGGAAGCTTTATGACAATTGGCACACCACCAAAAGCACGAACAAGATTGAAATAATGCAATGCTCTCAGAAATTTTGCCTCGCCTATCAATCGAACCTTCAGAGATTCATCCATTTTAATCGTAGGAATGTTTTGAATGGCCTGATTGCAAAGATTTATGCCCTGGTATTGCCCTTTCCAATAGTCATTGAGCAAAAATTGAGTAGAGGTAATTCTGAATTGATCGTAATCATCTAGGAAACCTGCATCGCCCGGCACACTGCCTTTGTCGGCATCGTCTGAGCTAATGCTGGTGATAGCCAAATTCGCAAAACCCACCAAAGACCATTGCCTCAAATTGCCATAAATGGCATTCACCGACCTTTCTGCATCTTCCGAGGTCGTAAAAAATGTTTCGCCCTTGGCTTGGCCTTCAGGCGGCACGTTTAGAAAATCGTTGGTGCAGGCTGCTAACAGGCACAGGATCGCCACCAAACTAGTAACCAAAAGTTGAAAATATGTTAATTGCTTGATTTTCATGGTTTTATTTATTAGAATATAACATTTACGCCCAGATTGTAGGTAGCATACAATGGATATACGTTGTAATCGATACCCGAACTCAAAGGAGAATTGTTTGTAGCCCCGATTTCAGGCGTAAAGCCTTTGTAGGTGAATAATGTTATAGGATTTTGGGCATTCACATAAAACCTTATTTTCTTCACTTTAAGCCTGTCGATAGCAGAATTTGGTATTGAATAGCCAAGTTGTACATTTCTTATTCTTATATAATCGCCTTTTTCTACAAACCAAGAATTGGGGTCGAGGTTTGCCCCAGCCAAATTGGCAGACGGATAGGTGTTGGAAGTGCCAGGACCATTCCAACGGTTTTTATAGAAATCGTCTGTAAAGTTTTCATTACCAACCCTTATGCCTTTATTGGCATTGTAAATATCAACCCCAGCCACACCTTGAATATCAAGCTGGAAGTCGAAATTTTTGAAATTAAAGCCACTCGTGATACCAAATGAAAGCAGTGGGTTAGGATTGCCAATAATGGTTTTGTCTTTCGCATCAATTGTATTGTCGCCATTTCTGTCTTTGTATTTAAAGTCGCCAGGCTTGGCAGCTTTTTGCGCTGAGGCGTCTACCTCGCTTTGGGTTTGAAAAATACCATCTACTTCGTAGCCAAAAAACGAACTGATCGGGGCACCTATACGTGCGACCGTGGCAAAATAACCTCCCACAGGCAATGCACCACCCAATTGAGGTACATCGCCTGTGGCTACATTCAGCACTTTATTCTGGTTTAGAGAAGTGTTGAAACCTACATTATATTTAAAATCATTGATTTCGTCTCTCCATTTGGCCGAAAATTCAAAGCCGCGATTTTCGAAAGTGGCAAAATTGCCCAAAATATTGTTGTCGGAAGTGCCTTGCGAACCCAAAATAGGTACGGAAAATATGGCATTTTCAGTGTTTCGCAAGTAGAAATCTGTCTCTACGGTCAATCTACTGTTCAAAAATGCCATTTCCAAGCCAATATCGGTTTGGTTTACCACTTCCCACAAAAGCGTATTCGGTATGGCTGTGGTAATGCTGCTGCCCACTTGCGGTGCGCCACCGAAAAATGCAACATATCTGCCACCGGTAGAAACGGTTTGGGTGGTGATGTTTGACGGCACATTTGAATTGCCCAACAAGCCCCAACTGGCTTTCAATTTTAATAAATCAAAACCTTTTACATTTTCCATAAAACGCTCGCTGCTCACTATCCAACCCAAACCAATGGATGGGAAATTGGCATAGCGATTGTCGGAAGGGAATTTTGACGAACCATCTCTTCTGATGGTTGCCGTCAACAAATATTTGTCATTAAATGCATAATTGACCCTTGCAAAATAAGATAGAATGGTGTATTTGTCGCCTCCATTTGCAATAGTAGCCGTGGCAGGTGTGCCTAGGCTAAAATAATAGGTACTTGGCGATTCGTTGGGCACATCATTTATCGAATTAACCAAAAATTCAGATTTGTAGCTTTGCGTAGCATAGCCTATCAGGGCTTTAAACCTGTGTTTTGCGATGGTTTTATCATAAGAGAGGGTGTTTTCAAACTGCCAACCCACTACTTTATCGTTGTTTTTCCTCAAATTGCTATTTCTAGCAAATTGAACTGAAGTAAGCGAATCTTTTCGCCTGTAGGCAACTACATTATTGTCGTTGAGGTTTACACCAAAGCTGGAACGAAAGGTAAAATCTTTCAAAAACTTGATCTCGGTGTAGATATTGCCGATCAAATTTTGACCCCTAGATTTTTGATTGTTCCAATCTAAACTTGCTGCTGGATTGGCGAAATTGCCCACTCCATAATCTTTCGAATCACCAAACCTGCCAGTAGATTCTCTTACTGGAATGATGGGAGGAGCCACAAAAGCCTGCGAAAATATATTGCCAGGAATATCTACCGAGCCGTAATTAGTATAAATGGCATTGTAGCCCACCTTTACAAAATCACTTATATTAATGTCATTTTGCAGTCGAGCTGTTATTCTTTCATAATTATTGCCTTTCACTATTCCATCTTGGTTCAAATACCCGAGGCTGAAATTGTATGTGCTTTTATCTGAGCCCCCCGATATGCCAAATTGATGGTTTTGAACAAAAGCTTGGTTTCTCAGCACCTCTCCATACCAATCCGTAGTAGGAAACGCGCCAACCGTAGGTGTTCCCAGTTTTTCATTTATCAAAACTGCATATTTTTTTGCAGTAGCCATTTCTACTTTATTAGTCACTATCTGAAGGCCAGCAAATGCATTGTATGTAACTTGCATTTTGCCTTTTGTTCCCTTTTTTGTCGTAACCAACACTACGCCATTGGCTGCTCTGATACCATAAATGGCAGCACTTGAAGCATCTTTCAATATATCTATAGATTCTATATCATTGGGATTTAAAAAACTTAGGTCGTTTACAAACACGCCATCAACGATATACAGCGGATCGACCCCACTTTGGGCAGACCCCACGCCTCTGATTCTTATTTGTGGCGATGAACCTGGAGAGCCGTTGTTGATAATATTTACACCTGCCACCCGACCTTGTATCGAGCTTACAGGGTTCTGCGAAGCCTGATTTACAATTTCTTCACTTTTTATAGAACTGATAGCACCTGTCACATCCAGTTTTTTTTGTGTGCCATAGCCAACTACGACCACTTGCTCTAGCTCTCTAACATCAGTTTCTAGCACTATTGGAGCATTTTGCAATGCCTCTGCTTTTATTTCTATCGTTTTCAATCCGATGTAGGAAAATACGATAATGGCATTTTTTGGTGCTACGATCTTGAAATTCCCATACACATCTGTGGCTGTGGCAATGGTAGTGCCCTTCACACCCACCGCTGCCCCTATCACCGCATCGCCATTGATTTCAGTCACCTTCCCGGTATAAGTAGAATCGGTAGATTGGGCATGCACCAAACAAGCCGTAATCAGAAAAAAGAGCATAAGGACGTTCCTTCTCAAAAAATTTACTTCCAGATTCAAAAAACCCAACACAAGAACTTCCATTTCAGATCTGGCGTTCTGAAATAGATTTTTTTGGGAGATAAAGTAGTAACTTCTCATCAGCATTATTTTAGATTCAATTTCGTTTTATTAACCCTGACATCTTCTGAAACGATGGCTTCGTATTTACACTGCTTGGACTCAAATTCATGTTGGTGATTGCCCACTATAAATGTTTTGCGATTTATCAAAACCCCGTTTTTATCGCTCAAATCGATGGTATCATTGCCTTCTGCACCCATTGCAAAATCAAGTACATATTCGCTTCCACTTGGTTGTTTAATCGACAAATACTCGTTTGAAAAAGCAATTGGCACATACAGATAAAAACCAGTTTTGTACTCGGGCTTTACAATCCTCATTTTATTTGGCCGCACCCAATATTCGCCAACCGATTCACCAATTTTCAACACCGACCCAGCTCTGTAATTTTCTAGAATCAATACAATCGTGCCTTGGTCGATGGCAAGGAATTGATTGGCATACCAATTTAGTGAGGCATTGTAAGCATTGACAAAACCATACTTGTCAAAAAGTGGATTTCCCTTCTCAAAATGCAAATAACGAAAAGCTGAAAGAGACGGAAAAGGTGTCTGTGAAAAAGAAGATAAAGCAGCAGCTGATAAAATAGTGCAGTTGTAGTTTGTAGGAGAATGGAACTCATAAAAGTTGAAATCGTCACCGGCTGTCAAACCCCGACTGGCCACAGAATAGCCAAACGATTTATTGGTTTCTTGCACGCAATGGCTCTGATTTACCAAAGTATGGTTTACATTTTGTTTCCAAAAGTTGGTTTTACGCTCTTTCATCAGCCGTGGGTTCATACTGGAACATGGCCGATGGGTAAAAAATAAGGATTCGCCAAACCCTCTGCCGACTGTAGCGATCATGTTTGGCGTGCCAGTTCGAGCCAGTACTGTGCCCCCAGTAGTGTGGGCGAAATTCCAACAAAAACCAAAAGTAGCTTTTTGAACGGTTTCCATATATTCGCTATTTGCAGCAGCTACATTTTTGTCATCCATCTGATAGATATTTTCCCGAGCAAGCACATGAAAATGTAAAAAGAAACTTGGAAGAAAAAATAAAGAAAGTGCCACAAGAGCAGGTTTCATTTTATAATTATTTTAATTTTTTCATTACTTTTAACAATACAAAGTTCTAAACTAATTCGTTGTAAAACGAATTACCAAGCTCATCTTGACTACATCTAAACTACATCATAAACACATCAAAATAACTATTTCAATATTTAATATAATTTTTTTACCTTAATTTTGACACATTAAGACTTATTTATAGATTTATTGATGAAAAAAAGATCGCTTCAAGTTTTTCGCAGGCCTGCAAACTATTTGTTTATAATTCTAAATACCTTTGCATTCTCGCTTTTTGCTCAAACAATTCAATCCATTTGCAGGCCAGAAATTGGCCATTTCTACAAACAACAATACAATGGCTACGATCAAAATTGGGGTATAGATCAAGATCGTAACACAAAATTCATCTATGTAGCAAATTCCAAAGGCCTTTTGGAGTACGATGGCAGCAATTGGGAAGAATACGACTTGCCCGAAAAACAAAAAATACGCTCATTAGCTGTCGATAGCAGTGGAAGAATATTTACTGGTGCCTTAGGCGAATTTGGGTACTGGGCACCAGAAAAAAGTGGAAAACTCACCTATCACTCATTAAAAAACCTGATTAGCGATTCCAAATTTTCGGAAGAAGAAGTCTGGAATATTGTGCCTACCCCATCTGGCATGCTTTTTCAATCTTTCGCTTACATTTATTTATACTCCCACAACGAAGTAAAGAAACTACAGTCGCCTGGCAGTATGCTTTTTGCAAGAGAGGTGAACAACCAAATATATATTCCAATCATCGGAATAGGCGTTTTTAAACTCAATAATGAAAAATTTGAACTTTTAAAAGGGACTGAAATACTTGCAAATGAATCTGTGAACACGATATTGCCTCATAAAAATGGAGGTATTATCATTGGCACGGACAAGAAAATATATGCGTATCAAAAGGAAGTTTTGACAGAATTTAACATCACTACTAACATATTTACCAACCAAAACCATTTGAATAGAGGCATTGTACTTTCAAATGGAAAATATGCATTTGGCACTATTTTAAATGGGCTCATCATTACCAACGATGAAGGCGACATTCTTTTTCATCTAAACCAAAATAGCGGCCTTCAAAACAATACGATACTTTCTTTTGCCAAAGGGATAGATGGCGATCTGTGGATTGGGCTCGATAAAGGCATCGATCTTTTGAAAATCAATGCCCCAATTTTGCATTTCAACGACTATCCTGGCACTATTGGAACCGTTTACGATGCCGCTATATTCAATCAAAAACTATACTTAGGTACAAATCATGGTGTGTTTTATACTTTTCTAAACGGTAAAAATGCCGATTTCAAGATCGTACCCGAAACACAAGGCCAGGCTTGGGATTTGGAACTAATCGATAATCAACTGCTCTGCGGGCACAACAAGGGCACTTTTTTAATAGAAAATGACATTGCTACTTTAATATCGAATGTAACTGGTGGCTGGACGCTGAGAAAACTCAAATTACATCCCGATCACCTCATTCAAGGCACATATACCAACTTGATTATCTATAAAAAAGACACAAGGGGCAAATGGTGTTTTAGCCATTTA
>JBJXGB010000091.1:0-17828 GCA_046152935.1 Cytophagales bacterium | reverse complement strand
TTAACGAAACATCTATTTTTGGCGAAAAGGCAGTTTTTAAACTATTGAAAGTGTTGATTCTCAGGTAGTTGGTAGCGGCAGTATCTATGCCATCGAAAAGTATTTTTTTGCCATCTGCTATCGAAATGTTAGTAATGGCATTTACTAATATAGGTTTTGCCGTAACAGCAGCATCTTCAGCCGATCTGTTGAGGCTTGTTATCAGGTTGTCTTCTATTGTTTTTATCGAAAGTTTGTAGAGTGTTTCGCCAGTACTTGACGATCTCAATTCGGAAATTAAGCCAGCAGCTTCGGCAGGTAAAAGTAGTTTTATGGCTTGATCTTGAAGGTAGCCATTTACTTTAGAAGTGACGGCAACAGAAGTATCTGTACCCACAGTAAGGGCAGTTTTCAGGCCATCTACAATCTCGGCTTCAGTAAGCTCGGTGGGGAGTGAAGGGAGAATATTGGCGATATTTTCGCAAGCATTTAGAAAAAGTAGCGAAATAAAGGCGAGTATAATAGCTGATGTCTTTTTCATTTTAAATTAAAGAGTAGTTGTTAAAAATAAAAAAGGCTTGGAAGAAATTACCAAGCCTTTTTATTAGCAATTACTAGAAATTACTTATTTAGAAATAATTTTGTAACTAAAAGTTACTTTTTGTGTAGTAACAGTGCCTGAACCACCACCAACAGATGCGTTAGTATCAGTTTCAACCTTATCTACATTTAAAATTCCTCTCCAACCAGACGCAGATTGAAACAAATAAACTGAATTAGCAGCAACTGCAATTTCAGAAGCTGTAGGACTTCCAGCATCTTTGATATTTTGCGCGGTAGCAGATGTATATGACAAAGAGCTAGCTGCAAAACTAGTAGCATCAGCAACTCCTTTTCCATCAGTGCTAGTATTAGCAAGAAACAAACTAGGAGCAGTGTTAGTTCCCTTGTCTACGATTCTAAAATTAGAATTTGCAAGGGCAGAGCCACCTACTACACCACTAACATAACTGAAAAATGAACCTGTTACGGCAGGATTTGTAGTTCTATTAGAATAAATAAGCACACCAGAACCACTTAATGAAGTGACAAAGGAAACGCCAGCCACGGTAGCTACTGGAGTTACTTCATCTTTTTTAGAGCAAGATGGCGCTATCATAATAGTAGCAGCAGCGATAAAATAAAGACCAATTAAGGCGAGGTTTGAATTTTTCATTTTTTTAGTTTGATTCGTTAGAAATAATTACTGGGCAAAGATTGGACATTTTAACTGTAAATGCAAAACAGATGTCTGCCTTTTTTTTTAAAATCGCACCTCTTTACACAAATTTAACATTAGGCAAACGCTTTTTTTGAATCAACTTTTTTTATAGAAAGTGAAAGAAATGTTTTGGTTTAGTTTTGAGACCAATACTGGCCAGGATCGAGAGAAGAATTGATAATACCGAATATTTCTACAATTAAATTGATTTAATCTACAGTAAAATGAAGCATGTAAGGGAAAGATTTGATAGGTAAGCAAGGTGTAGTGTCATATTTTATTTGAAAAAATGGATTTTTTTTAAGCGTTTTAAATGATTTTTTTACTTCCGAAGCGAATTTTTTACCTAATCCAGGTGTTTTTTGATTGTAATAGGCTGTTGCCTTGTGAATATCATTTACAGCATCTTCATTTACAAGCAGTTGAAAGTCAAACTTTAGAAATAGTTAAAAAGTATTTTTAATTTGCTCCCAATCAAGCATTAAATCTGGGTTTTCTTTTGCTTTTCTGATTCGCTCACGTACAATATTCTTTTGCCATTCAGGGATTTCATTATCAGATAAGCGCAAAGCCTGTTCTTCAATTACTTTCCAATCTTTAAGCGGGATTTGCACAGCAGTTGGTTTCCCGTGTATATCGTGTACATATTGGAGATGAGCTATAATTTTATTTGCTAACATAAAGGAATTTGAAACAAAAGTGTTCTGCAAAGACAAGCATTAGTTTACAAAAAAACTGGCGAACCAACCTCCAAAGTTTCTAAACCCTTGAAGGTATGCCAGCTCAACATGTCATGTTGATAATTTACGGAAACTTAATATTGGGCAGTTTCTTTTTTGCTTCTTCAAGAGCTCTTCTGGCTGCATCTTCAGCCCCGCGTTTGGCTGCTTCTTGGGCTGCACGTTCTAGAGCTTCTTTTGCCAATCTTTCGCCTTCGGCTCTCAATTTTTCCTCAGCTTGGTGTTTTAATTCATCTATCAATGGTTTAGTTGCATTTCCACCATCAGAGCCTTCGGGTACTATGCTCAAAATAGAGACTTTAGGCGATGCTGATGTACCTTTTACACTCATATCTACCCTGAAGCTGCTTACCGTTGGCAAAGCTTTGCCAAAAATAGAAGCCAAGGCTCCACTAGCTGCTTGCCCTATGCCACTGGCTGGAATCGAGGTTTTTAATAAATAATCTACAGTCTGATCCAAGCCTTGGCTTCCGCTAATATTCATTTTTGTGCTACCTGCTTTTACATCAAATGGTTTAAAAAATACCCGTCCGCTGATAATTTCAGCCTCGATTTTGGTGTTTTGTAGCCTAAATTCTTCTGGAATGTCAAGCTTTGTGGCTTTTTTGGCTTCTGCTATGTAGCTGATATTTTTTACCACCGCATCAGCAATAAATATTTGTCCTTTTCCGTTGGTAGTTGGGTACAGGGGAGAATAATCTTGCCCCAATTCCCCATAAATATTAAATGTGGTAGCCAATTTTCCATCTACATCTTTGGCAATAGAAGCTAGTTTTTTTACCATTTCAAATTTATCGTATGCTTTTTTGATTTCTAGATTTTTAATATCGAGGTCAAAACCATAAAGCGGGTGTTGCAAATCTCTTGTGTCGTATTTCATATTGGTTTTGAAATCGGCATCTATCATATTGAAAAAACCATTGTTGAGAGCAAAAACGCCATCTTTCATAGTTACTATTCCACTCATATTGCTCATGTCGTAAGTGCTGTAAAGTACTTTTTTCATTTTGCAAACCATTGAAATATCAAGATTTTTGGGAATGGCGGCTACGGCTTGTTTTTCATCTTTTTGTTTCTCAACCTTTTTGGTGGTATCGGAGCTTCCCATCCATTCATTTACATCAAAATCATTTGAGTTAAATGTCATTTTGCCTACAATCGTCTCATTTTTAAATACATAGCCCATGTAATTGGAAAAAGTACCTGTCATATCTATATCGCTCTTACCCAAAAATCCTTTTAAAACGGGTATATTGATTTTTTTTGGGTCGAAAATCATGCTCGCATCTGTCATTACTATGCCTTGTGTGAATGATTTGCTTTTGAAAGAGAAGTTGGTAAAGTTCATTTTGCCCGAAGTTTGCAGCTCATCGTATTTCTTGGCTGTTAGTAGCGACATTTTCCCTTTAGTATCTATTTCCGTATCGATAAATCCTTTGATTTCCATCCCATCTAACGGATACAATTTGGTCAGTTTTTCCATATTCAACTTTCCCTTCATAAAAGCAGAGTAGGTGTAATCTGTGAAATCTTCTACTGTAGCACGCGCTTCTAATGGCTCGCCATCAAACACCATTTGAAAGGCACTAAGGTTGGCTTTCATGTCTTCCATCATCCCTGTAGTATTCTCAACAGAGGCTGTCAAGTTTATTTGCTCGATGGGCGCTGGTACATTGTCGGTTTTCACGTAGCCATCTTTCAAGCCCATCGTAGCCGAAATATTTGGCATTTTCTTCAAGGCTGGATCGTAAAATCCTTTGGCTGAGGCATTTATGTTAAACAATCCTTTTAATTCCATGCCTTTCATTGGGTACAATTGTGTAAGTTCTGCAAGGTTTAAGATGCCCTTGAGGTTGGCTTCAAAATATTTTTTATTCAAGCCTTTTAGGTAAAGTTTGGCATCAAACGGATTGGAGCCCATTTCAACGTGCATTTGTTTTAAATCAACAACAAGGCTATCAAGATTGCCCGATTTATCATCTACATTCAAAACAAGACTGATATTTTTAACGGCCGAAGGCAAGGATGGGTATTGCACAAAACCATCTTTAATATTCAGATTTAAGCCAAAACCAGGGTATTTTGTGCCTTTGTACGTCCCTTTTGCATAAGCATCAAACGCAAACTGACCAGAAGTTTTTAGTGTTTTGAAATCTTTCATGTAAATGGCCGGAATCAACGACAATACACTACTAAAAGCTGTTTCTTTGGTTTTAAATGCCATATCCATAGCAATCGAACTGTCTTTATTCATCTGCACAAAACCATCGATAGCCAAGCCAAAGTCGTTGATTTTGAACAAGTTGTCTTTAAAAGTGTATTTTGAATTGGCATTATCTATATTCAAAACAAGCTTTGCATCAAACTGGTGATTTTTCAGATAGGTGACGGTATCCATCGAATAGGTGAGTGAATCGACTGTAGTTTTGGTATCGAGGTCAAATATGTCTTGGGTAAAATCGCCTTTGCCTTTGTGGTTTAGCCCGATTATTTGGGCATACATAGGGCTTTGGCGGTCGTCATAGATTACATTTCCGTTCAAAATTTCCCATTTTTCAATGCCAATTGAAAATTTGGTAGGCTCTTCGTTTGGCGTGGCTTGGGGCGTATCAGTCGATGGTTTTGCAATGTTGTAATTGGCCATTCCGTTTGGCAATACGATCACATTTATATTGGGCTTGTCGAGCAAAATGCTTTTAATTTTCATCTGCTTGCCACCTATCAAGCTAAAAACATCCACACTCACATTAAATTCTTTCATATATAGTAGTGTGTCGCCTTCAAAAGGCTCAAAACCCACCACGCCAAATTCTCCCAGAGTGGCCGTGAGGGCAGGAAATTGTTTGAAAAACGAAAGTCCAAATTTATCGGCATTGTAAAATACAGTTGCATTTACATTGTTGTTAATTTGCTCATCTACCACTGCTTTTATTTTGTCTTTGAATAAAAAAGGAAGGGCGAAAAGTAGTAGAAAAATGATGCCAACTACAATGGCAGCGGTAATAAGTAATTTTTTCATTTTGATGTGGGAAGTTTATGGAGGTTTGATTGCTTATTTACTTTTTCAAAGATAAAAATAATAAATCATAACGAATGCTGAATCTAATAATTACATCTCTAACAATGAAAATCGTAAAATTATTGTCGAGACTTTCAGTTGGAATTTTGTAAATTTGCAATTCAAGTTATTTTAAAAACAGATTTGTTTAGATGTTTAAATTTATCATTATTTTGGTGCTGGTTGTGTTTCTTTTTTCAAGGCTTTTCAAGTTTTTGTTGAAATATGCTTTCATAGGCATGGCTCAAAAGCAAGCAACTGGCAATTTCAATCAAAATCAATATTCAGCACCAAATACTGATAACAATAGTGGCAAAGTAAAGGCCAAAAAGTTTAATTCGGGCAATAAAGATGGCGAGTATATCGACTATGAAATCATAAAATAGCTGTGATGCAACAGTTTTCATACTATTCGTGATGGGAGAGCACTATTATTCGAGAAACTTTAAGAATTATAAATGTATCGAAGTATTTCATAATCTTCATTTTCCATCATCACGTTTCTACGTTCCATCACTTTCGCAGCCACTTGCATTGCTTTATCGAAGTCAAATTTTTGAAAACCTTCGCTTCCGCCCCATGCATACGAAGGTATGTACTTTGGTGGATAGCCGCCACCGAAAATATTGGCATTTACGCCCACCACAGTGCCCGTGTTAAACATAGAGTTGATACCCGTTTTAGAGTGATCGCCCATCATCAGCCCACAAAATTGGCGACCAGAGTCTACATAGTCATTTTCATGATAGTTCCAGACTTTAATATTTGAATAATTGTTTTTAAGATTAGAGGTATTGGTGTCAGCTCCTAGATTGCACCACTCGCCAATGACCGAATTGCCCAAAAAGCCATCGTGTGCTTTATTTGAATAGCCCAAAATAACAGAATTGTTTATTTCGCCACCCACTTTTGAGTAAGGGCCAATGGTGGTGTCGCCTCTCATTTTAGAACCCATATTTATTACGGCTCCTTCGCAAAGTGCAAAAGGACCTCTCACAATACTGCCTTCTTGGATTTCCGCATTTTTGCCAATATAAATGGGGCCAGATTCCGCATTCAGTACAGCTGCTTTGATTTTTGCACCTTCTTCAATAAAAATATTTTCTGGGTTATAAACTATTGTATGTTTGTCGCTTATTTGCTGCGAAGTTCTTTTGCTTATGAATTCAAAATCGACCTTTATTTGAGAACCGTTCATTGTAAAAATATCCCATTGGTTTCTCAGAATAGTAATATCTTGTTCGTAATCAATCATTTGTAAAATACTCGGAATGGTGTCAAGCCCTTCGAGAAATGGAATAAAATCTATGCAAACCGCCAAAAGAACCCCATGCTTTACTAAGCCTTCTCCCAAAGAGAGTTTAGAAATGGCTTCAATCAAATTAGCATCTGGAAAAAGGCTTCCATTGACCAAATAATTTATATCAGATTTTACAAACCTGTATTTTTGTGCCAAATAAGGCTCGGTGAGGTATGAAATTTTATGATTTGATGAAATATTTCGCCATTTTTCAGCAATGGTGTTGATTCCTACCCTTATTTCACAAACTGGTCGTGTAAAAGTGAATGGCAGCAATGCCTTTTTTATATTGATATCGTCAAAAAGCAGTATATTCATTTGCAAAACATTTGAACTAGAGGGATAAAAATTTTAGTACTTTAGCGGATGAACAAAAATGTGATTTTTTTGTATCGATCGAAAGAATATTTAAAAGACTTGTGAATAATTATTTATTTGGGCGAATATAAATATATAAAAAATTAAAATAATTCTTTAATAAATTAAATTTCGATGCGTGATAAAGTTGTAGTGATTACTGGCGGTTCATCGGGTATTGGAAAGGCGCTAGCTGAAAAATTTGGGTCCGAGGGAGCAAAAATTCTGATTTCGGGTAGAAATATGCAAAAATTGATGGAAGTTGAGAGGGAATTGAAGGCTAAAAACATCATAATCACAGGCGTGACAGCAGATTCGGCAAGTGAGATCGACAATGGGATATTAATAAAACGAGCCTACCAAGAATACGGGAAAATAGACGTACTGATATGCAATGCTGGTATATCGATGCGAGCAATGTTTGCAGATGTAGATCTTGATGTTCTTCGAAGATTGATGGATACAAATTTTTGGGGCACAGTCTATGCCTGCAAATACGCTTTGCCTTATTTGCTAGAAAGCAAAGGCTCGATTGTTGGCATCTCTTCGATTGCTGGTTTTCGGGGGTTGCCAGCCCGTTCTGGCTATTCGGCATCAAAATTTGCCATGCAAGGCTTTTTAGAATCGTTGAGAACAGAATTGATGAAAAAGGGTGTTCATATCTTAGTGGCTTGCCCAGGTTTTACATCGTCTAATATCAGAAATGTGGCTTTGTCGGCCAATGGCAATCAGCAAGGAGAGTCGCCATTAGATGAAAAAAACATTATGAGTGCACAGGAGGTGGCGAACCATATTTACAAATCGGTATTAAGAAGAGATAGGGATTTAGTGCTCACAACTCAAGGGAAACTTACTGTATTAATGAACAAGCTATTTCCTAAATTGATGGACAAAATGGTTTTTAATCATTTTGCGAGGGAAAAAGATAGTCCGCTAAATAATTGACGAGGATTATGGTATCTGAATTCTGCTACTTGTTTGAATGGTCGTAATCATCAAAAGATTCGATTTTTTCAAGATTGTCGATATTTACCTTTTCAGTTGTATAAAAATTAACCAGCAGCGTAATAAAAACTGTGACAGAAACAGAAAGGTTAAAAATATCATATTCGGTTCCCCAAAGATAATCCCAAGTGAGATATAGAGCTTTTAAAAACCAAGAAAACAGAAAAAATAAGGAGGCATAATATACAGTGACCATATCCATGATTTTGAAGTCGCCACTCATACTTTGCGCCACTCTTACAAGCGAATAAACACAAGTAAGCAGCGCGGAAAAATCCATGATGATGGAGCCAATGCTAGAGTTTACCTTCATGCAACTTTTAAAAATCCAAATATTAAGGAGAACTACCGAAACAACATTAAGTACTACGAAAAAATAATGTTTTTTTACTACCGCACTGATTGCCATTTGTATAATACAATATTATATAAAGCACTGTAACTTGTTGAGATTCAAAATGTTTTAAATAAATTCAATTCTATCCAATAAAAATGTAAAAAACAAAATAATTTTTTTATCTCTCACATCAAAAACGCATAACTTTCCAAACATTGTACTTGAACGAAACTACGCAAAAAAGACAAGCAGCTACTAGAAAAGAAGTAAAAAAAGAAATATGACAAACTATTGGATTTTAAAATCGGAACCAGATGTGTACAGTTACGATACACTCCAAAAAGATGGAATGGGGATTTGGGACGGTGTGCGAAATTACCAAGCCAGAAACAACCTAAAAGCCATGAAAGTAGGCGATTTAGCCTTGTTTTACCACAGTAACATTGGCAAAGAAGTGGTTGGCATTGCAAAAATAACCAAAGAAAGCTACCAAGATCCCACAACAGAAGACAAAAATTGGGTGGTAGTGGAGGTAGAGCCTGTTGAAAAACTCAAAAAGCCAGTAACACTTTCAGCGATAAAGAAGGATGACATGTTAAGCCAAATAATGCTGGTTAGAAATGGTAGGTTATCGGTAATTCCGCTAAAAAAGGAAGAATTTGATCGCATTTTGGCATTGAGCGTTTAGTAAATTTTGGTGAAATAGAAAATAATGCCTTATTTTCGTGTCTTTTCTTAAACTAACAAGAGCGTAAATTTATTTTTTTAAATAGTACAGATGATTGACGGCAAAAAGATAATAGTCGTAATGCCAGCCTACAATGCGGCCATTACACTCAAAAAAACTTATGATGAAATTCCATTTGCTATTGTAGATGAAGTGATTCTGGTCGATGACCATTCGCGAGATCATACTTCGCAAGTGGCTAAGGAATTGGGCATAAATAAAGTAATAAGACACCCGCAAAATCGGGGGTATGGTGGCAATCAGAAAACTTGTTACAAAGCTGCTCTCGAATCTGGTGCTGATATTGTGGTGATGTTGCATCCAGACTACCAATATACGCCCCTTTTGATCGAAGCCATGGTTTATCCGATCGCTAGAGGGCTTTTTGAGGTAATGTTGGGCTCAAGGATACTTGGAAAAGGAGCCTTAAAAGGAGGAATGCCGATTTATAAATTCATCGCAAACCGCTTTTTGACATTATTTCAGAATATAATGATGAATCAAAAGCTGGCAGAATACCATACTGGCTACCGAGCTTTTAGCAAAAAAGTGCTTGAAACATTGCCTTTGGAAAAGAATAATGACGATTTTGTGTTTGACAATGAAATGCTGGGACAAATAACAATGGCTGGCTACTCAATAGGGGAAGTTACCTGCCCTACAAAATATTTTAAAGAGGCAAGCTCGATCAACTTTAAAAGAAGTTCGAAGTATGGTCTAGGCGTTTTGAGAGTATCAATTACATATCGACTTCATAAATGGGGCATAAAGCATCCGATTTTCGAAGGAATAACAATAGGGTAATTTCTTTAAATCCTCGCTAAGAACGATTAATCGGTATGAAATCTGATGCAAGGCGTTTTGAAACGGAACTTTCCAAGCTTTCAATACTTGGAAAGTTTCAAAACTACTAAAATTTAATACCAACATCCAAAGCAAAAAGGCTGTTTCTCACTGCAAAGCCACTTTTTTTGTAACGATCTTCGCTTCTGGTATTTAGATCGAAAAGACCGTGCATATACGAAACGCCTAGCAGCAATTTCATACCATTGTCCAATTCATATTCTACACCAGTAGAAGTGATAAAATCGAGTGCAAATAGGCTAATTTCTGAAGTATACCGTGTTACATTTACCGATCCATTGGCTTGATAGGTGCTTTTTCCATCTACATTTGCCCCTGAAGTTACATTTAGAGCTAAACCGGCACTAAAATAAATCTTGATATTATCTACTACTTCGTTGCTTATCAATTTAAGTGCCAAAGGCAATTGTACATACTGAATCGAATATTCCCTTTTGTCTTCAACGGAGGCAATCGAATTGTCGCTTGACGTAATGGTGTAGCCAGAACTATTAAAAATATAATTCAACCCAAAATTGAAAGCCACGTTGTCGTTGTAATAATAATCGGCATAAATGCCAAAGCCACCTCTAAACTGGGCAGGATTGGCAGCATAGTTGTATTTTATGCCATTTCCATCAGTCCAAGCTTCTGGCTCTACCCTGCTCCAAGCCAAGGCTGGAAAGGCTTTCAATCCAAATTTCAATTCTTTTTCTTGGGCTAGCGCTAAAGTAGAAAAGCTAATAAGAGCAATAATTATATTTTTCTTCATTTGTAAAGGTTTAATTTCGCATTTCAAAAATACAATATTAATGATACGAAAAGCTGTTTATCTTCTTTTTACCCTCTTTTTCTTGCTCAATTGTGGAGAAAAGAGTTCTCAAAAGCTAAAAAATGAAAAAATTGTGCCGCAAGCGAATGTTGAACAAGAAAAAGAGAAATTGAATATTGAGGTAATAAGGGTCGATAAGGAAATATTTACACAAAAAACAAGAAAAGGAATCGCCAGTATCTTTGATAAATACCCCGATTTTTCAGAAAAGTTTTTGAAAAGATCGCAATATCCACATGATAGTATCTTGGTAAATGCCTTTTATCAATTGGCTACTAATAAAAGTATTGATAGCATTTACCAGATTAGCAACGAATTTTATGGTGATTTTTACGATTTGGGTCTAGAATTTCAACATGCATTTGAAGAAATAAAGAAAATTGACCCAAAATTCAAAACACCTAAAATCTACACCATTATTACTGGAATGGGCAACGATATGTTTGTAAACGACAGCATGATCGTGATTGGGCTGGAATTTTATTTGGCAGAAAAATGCAAATACAAGCCACAATTGCCAATTTACATGTTAAAAAGATATCGAAAAGAATACATTGTGCCGATGGTGATGGCAGTTATTTCTGGAAAATATAATGAATCTGATTTTCTAGACAATTCCTTGATTGCAGAGATGGTTTATTTTGGTAAATCGTATTATTTTACAGAAAAAGTATTGCCCAATGTATCAGACACTTTGATTGCAGGCTATGAAAGCGAGGTGTTGGATGATGTAAAAAAGAATCAAAAAATAATATGGGGGCATTTTATTGAAAAAAAATTGCTGTTTGAAACCAAGAATGAAATTACCAATAGATACATTGGCGAGCGACCAACCACATTTGAGATCGGCAATAATTGCCCAGGACGAATAGGACGTTGGCTGGGTTGGCAAATTGTAAAAATGTATGCTCAAAATAATGCAGATATGGGTTTACTTACGATAATGAAAGAAAAAGACGCAAAAAAAATACTCACGAAATCGAAATACAAAGCCAAATAAATGCTACTGGGTGCGATAGATATAGGTTCAAATGCAATGCGATTTTTGGTAGCTTCGGCTGTCGAGTTTAAGGGTGAATGGCAATTTGAACGGGTTGAGTACCTGCGATATCCCATTCGATTGGGCGAGGATGTATTCACCACTAAGAAAATTGGTGCACAAAAAATCATGAAATTGGTGAAAATGCTGCGCGCATATCAAGCCATGTTTGAGGTCTTTGAAGTGAATACTTTTCATGCTTGTGCCACTTCTGCCATGCGCGATGCTGAAAATGGCAAAGAAATTGTAGAATTTATCAAAAATGAATTGGGTTTTGAAATTGAAATAATCAAAGGCAAAAAAGAGGCAGAACTTACGGAAAAGGCCATTCATCGGTATTTGCAAAAGGGCAACTATATTCATATTGACGTGGGTGGCGGTAGTACAGAAATTTCCTTTATTTCAGATTTTAAGAAATTAGTTTCTAAATCCTTCAATATTGGCACGGTAAGAACCATTCACCATGGAATTCCAGAAAAAGATTGGGAAGATGTAAAATCTTGGGTCGAAAAAAATAAAGTCGGTGAACTATCTGCCATCGGAACTGGCGGAAACATAAAAAAACTTCATGAACTGTCAGAAGTAGTGCAAGATGGTGCGATGTCTTTGAATGATTTGAATAGTTTATTAGGGAGAATCAAAAGTATGGGTATTGAAGACAGAATGCACAAATTCAAACTCAATAGGGATAGGGCAGATGTGATAGTACCAGCGGGAGAAATATTTTCAAAAATAATGGCTTGGGCCGAAAGTGATAAAATATATGCACCAAATGTGGGTCTGATTGATGGAATAGCGGTTGATATGTGGGAAAAAATAATGAAAGAGTAGAGAATAGAAATATCTCCAAAAGCTTAAATGGCTTTGCTTGGGCTTATGGTGTCGATACAAACACACCATCTTATCCGATGCAATTTTTGCAACAGCTATTGTCATTTATGACTTACAGAAAATTGAGGGTAAAATTGACTTATTTGGAATAGAAATCGCAAGAGCGCATTTGCCTAAATGTAGTTTTTAGCGGATGTAGTAAGATAAGTGGATGGCTTAGTTAATAGGGCAATGCTATGTTTTTTGTATTTACTTGTGTTGGTGATACTAAGATTCGAAAGGAATACGCAGAGTTCTAGTGGTAAAAGCTGCAATATTGCTTGTTATTGGTACTTCAGAAGGTTTTGGAAACCTCATATCAATGGAGTTTAGTGAAGAAAATTTGATTTTTCAAAACCGCGCCCTATCTGTATACCCAAAAAAGGAAAAGAATTTAGGATGCGGTCAACTGAACGACATTGCCTAAGAAACTATTATTAAGGTTCCAACACCATACATTTTCCGTTTCTCAAATCGTCTTCTACTTTTTTGTATTTCTCTTCTTTGATCGAGCCATCTAGGTATTTTACTTTTACATTGTCGTTTCGGCCATATACTTTTTCTGATCGAATGGGAGCATGTTTTTCAATCGGTGGTCGATCTTGGGTTTGAGCATTACCAGCACCATAGCCTGAAGCAGATTCACTATCTTCTTTTATTTCTTTCAATTTTGGCTGGCGTACTTGTGGTTTTTCACGGTGCTGAGCCATATCTTCTTGCAAAATATCAGATTTAAACAGGAATGCAGTGGTGTCTTGGTTCATCCTTCCCATCAACTTATTGAACAAATCGTAAGCTTCGCCTTTGTAAATCAAAAGCGGATCTTTTTGCTCATAAACAGCGTTTTGCACGCTTTGCTTCAAATCGTCCATTTCTCGCAAATGCTCTTTCCACTCTTGGTCGATAAACGAAAGCACGGTGTATTTTTCGATCGCTCTTGGCAATTCTAAGCCTTTGGTTTCGTACGCTTTTTTGAGTTGAACAACTACTTGAATATTTTTCTTTCCATCCGTGATAGGCACGACCACATTTTCTATTTGATTGCCCTGAGTTACAAATAGTTTGTTGAACACTGTTAAAGACTTTTCTGCAATCTGTTTCGATTTAGTTTCGTAGTTTCTATATGTTTCCTCATATAATTTCTGAACCAAATTTTCTTCTTTGGTAGTCACAAACTCATCTTGGGTTACAGGAGGGTTGAAGCCAAAAGTGCCAATGAAATTATAGCGGAAATTCTCATAATTTTTGTCAGTTTTCGATCCACCTACAATCACATTGCTTAGGTCGTAAATCATATCAGCCAAATCCATTTGCAAGCGATCGCCAAACAAAGCATTTCTGCGTTTTGTGTAGATGGCTTTGCGTTGCATATTCATCACATCGTCATACTCTAGCAAACGCTTACGCATACCAAAGTTGTTTTCTTCTACTTTTTTTTGTGCTCGTTCAATTGAGCTGGTAATCATGCTGTGTTGAATCACTTCTCCTTCTTCTAAGCCCATTCTATCCATCAATTTGGCTATTCGCTCAGAGCCAAATAGACGCATCAAATTGTCTTCCAAACAAACATAAAACTGCGAAGAACCAGGGTCGCCTTGGCGACCTGCGCGACCGCGCAACTGCCTGTCTACACGCCTTGATTCATGACGTTCTGTACCAATAATGGCCAAGCCACCAGCAGCTTTCGATTCTGGTGTAAGCTTTATATCCGTACCACGGCCAGCCATATTGGTTGCAATCGTTACCGCACCTGCATGACCAGCACCTGCCACAATTTCCGCCTCACGGGCGTGTTGTTTTGCATTCAACACATTATGTTTTATCTTACGCATGGTAAGCATACGACTCAGAACTTCGGAAATTTCAACCGAAGTAGTCCCAACCAAAACAGGTCTGCCGAGTTTATTTAGCTCATTTATTTCCTCGGCTACCGCGTTGAATTTTTCGCGAATGGTTTTATAAACTTTATCTTCCAAGTCAATTCTCACCGCTTTTACATGCGTAGGAATGGTAACAACGTCTAACTTATATATTTCCCACAATTCACCCGCTTCTGTTGAGGCGGTACCCGTCATACCCGCTAGTTTGTGATACATACGGAAATAATTTTGAAGCGTAATGGTGGCGTAGGTCTGCGTAGCATCTTCCACTTTTACATTTTCTTTTGCTTCAATGGCTTGGTGCAAACCATCAGAGTAACGTCTTCCATCTAGTACACGACCCGTATTTTCATCAACAATTTTTACTTTGCCGTCTACAATAATGTATTCCGTATCCTTTTCGAACATCGTGTAGGCTTTCAACAGTTGATTTACGGTATGAATGCGTTCAGATTTTGCTGAATAATCTTTGATTAATTGTTCAGTTTTCTGCAATCTTAATTCTTCTGAAATAGTTGGGTCTTTTTCAATTTTATGCATTTCAACCCCAATATCAGGCATAATAAAGAACAATGTATCTTCACCGTCACTGGTAATCAAGTTGATACCCTTATCTGTCAGATCAACAGAATTTTGTTTCTCATCAATGGTAAAATACAGAATTTCATCTGCTTTAGGCATTTCTTTCTGCGCATCTTGCAAATAATAGTTTTCAACTTTTTGCAAAATTGCCCGAATGCCTTGCTCAGATAAATATTTGATTACGGGTTTGTATTTAGGCATGGCTCGGTAAGCACGCAGCAATGCCAAACCTCCCGATTTTTCATCTGTTTCGCCTGCTTCTATTTTCTTTTTGGCCTCGTTGAGCAATTCCAAAACCAGCTTCTTTTGGGCATCAACTAGTTTCTGAACCCTTGGTTTTAATTCATAAAACTCTTGTTCTTCGCCTCTAGGCACTGGCCCTGAAATAATCAATGGCGTACGTGCATCATCTACCAGCACCGAATCTACCTCATCTACCATGGCAAAATGGTGTTTGCGTTGCACCATTTCATCAGTAGAACGCACCATATTATCCCTCAAATAATCAAAGCCAAACTCATTGTTGGTGCCGTAAGTGATGTCGGCAGCATAAGCATTTTTCCTCTCGTCAGAGTGAGGTTCGTACTTGTCTATGCAATCTACTTTTAAGCCGTGAAACTCGAAAAGTGGTGCATTCCATTCGCTATCACGTTTGGCCAAATAATCATTTACCGTCACAATATGCACTCCGCGTCCTGCCAAAGCATTTAAGAAAGCTGGCAATGTAGAAACCAAAGTCTTACCTTCACCAGTAGCCATTTCAGAAATTTTGCCTTGATGCAATACAGCTCCACCTATCAACTGAACATCATAATGCACCATATTCCAGATGATTTTATTGCCTGCAACAGTCCAAGTATTGAGCCAGGTTGCAGTGTTGCCAATGATTTCGATGCCGTCACCTTTTTTTCTTTTGTGGAAATAATGATCTGATTCAGAAGCAGTTACAGTTAATTTTCCGTTTTCTGTAAATCGTTTGGCGGTTTCTTTGATAATTGCAAATGCAGCAGGAAGCACTTCTAAAAGTACTTTTTCCAATTCCTCATCACGTTGTTTTTCTAATGCATCTAATTGATTGAAAATGGCCTCTTTCTCAGTGAGTTCCATTTCTTCATTTTCTTCCAATTGTTGTTTCAATTGGGCTATTTGAGTATCAATCTCAGATAAAAACTCGTTTATTCGCTCTTTAACTTTAGCGGTTTCCCCACGCAATTCATCATCTGAAAGAGTATTCAGACCATTAAATAATTCAATGGTTGCATCTACATAAGGTTGTATAATTTTAATATCGCGGTCAGATTTGGTTCCGAATATTTTGGCAAGTAATCCCAGCATGGCGTGTAAATATAATTCTAATTGGGTTTGTCGATACTAAAGGCAGCAAAGTTAGTGCTTCACAAGCAACTTTCATTCTTTAGCTGCAAAAATAGTGTTTGGACGTTAATGATAATTCCGGTACTAGAAATTCAAAATTCAAATTTAGAACTGCATAAAAAACAGTAGATTTGTACAATAAAATGGAATATCAATGGTAATTGCGAACCCAATTTACGATGTAGTTTTTAAAAGAATGATGGAAAACGAGCGAGTTGCTAAGTTTTTTATTGGCACTTTGTTAGACGAAACCATAGAAACCATCGAGGTAAAGCCGCAAGAATATACTTTTGAAGGCGAATTTGATTTCGACAACCCTAAAGATATAGAAAAATATGAAAACAGAATACGAGAAAGGTATTCTATATGGGTCTATAGATTGGATTTTATTGCCACAATCAAAACTGAAGCTGGAGAGTATAAAAAAGTATTGATTGAAATACAGAAAGCCAATAACGAAGTGGATTTAATGCGTTTTCGCAATTATTTGGCACAACAATACAAAAAAGAAGACACCGTCAACAACGAGAAAGTAATACTTCCCATCACCACCATCTATATTTTAGGTTTTTTACTGCCTGAGATTACCACTCCGTGCTTAAAAGTAGAGAGAAATTACAAAAACTTAATTGACAAAACGATACTTATCAACAAAAGTGATTTTGTAGAGAAATTAACGCACGACAGCTTCGTGGTACAGGTGAAACTGATAACAGGACGATACCAAACCAAGCTGGATAAATTACTAAGTATTTTTGAACAAACTAATTTTGTGGATGACAAAAAAATAATCAAAGAGTTTACCCATGAAGTAGATATTGAAGAATTAAGAATAGCGACAGATATTTTACATCATTCAGGCACCGACCCTAAAGAGAGAAAGAAAATTGAAAATGAACAGGAAGCTATGCGAACAATAAATGTTCTCACAGAAGGATTAAGAGACAAGCTAGTTGCACAAATAAAAGTGATTGAAGAGAAAGACCAAGTGATTGAAGAGAAAGACCAAGTGATTGAGGAGAAAGACCAAGTGATCGAAGAGAAAGACCAAGTGATTGAAGAGAAAAACCTAGCGATTGAAGAGAAGGATCAAGTGATTGAGGAAAAAGATAGGTTGATAGCTGAATTACTCAAAAAACTAGATGCACAGAAATGATTTGCGAGTTAAATGACTCAAAAAATTATTTAGCAACTGCAGATGCTTTACTTTTGTAGTAAATTGGACACTATCTTCATTTGGTTTTCCAAGTATTCTAACATGTAATTATTCTGAGTCATGATTGTAGAAGAAATAAAGTCGCAAATAGAAAAATACAAAGCTGAGGGGCTAAAATTGTTTACCACCTCTTCATTTCAAACACACAGTATTGTTTTACTCCATATTTTAAGTGAGATCGACAAAAGCATACCCGTTTTCTTCATAAATACTGGTTTTTTATTCCCCGAAACAATCAAATACCGCGACCAGATTGTGGCTTTGTTTGGTTTGAATTTGAAAAATGTAAATTCTATTACCCCAAAAAGCCTTCAAAAAGATGATGAAGGCAGATTTTTCTACACCTCAGACCCAGATTATTGTTGTCACATCAATAAAGTAGAGCCGCTCGAACCCATAATGGCCGAATATGATATTTGGATAAATGG
>JBJXGB010000090.1:0-4721 GCA_046152935.1 Cytophagales bacterium | reverse complement strand
TACAACACCAAATCTTGAGCAAGTAAGTCGCCAAAAGTAACTTTGGCATTCCAACGTTTGGCAAAAGATTTGGAAACAGAGGCATCGATAACGATACGAGGAGCCTCATATACAATAAAAGCCTCATTTGTGCCTACCAAAGCTATTCTTCTTCCATAAGTATTGGCAGCCAAAGTCACGCTCCACTCGCTAGGTGTAGAATAAGTAACACCTAAATTTAATACATAAGGCGATTGGCCTTGCAGTTGGGTGTTGTAAATAGTGCTATCTACTCCACCCACATCTGTTTTAAAATTAGACTGGTCGACCCTAGAATAAATAAGTGCTAAATTTCCAAAAGCTGTTAAGTTTTTTAAGAATCTTGAGCCCGATTCTGGAAAGCCTATTCTGCCTTCAAACTCTACACCTGCCACCAAGGCACTTTTGGCATTTGCCAATGAAATTTGAGAAAACCCTTGCGCAGGTTGCAGTACATACACAATTGGTTTTTCGAAAGATTTCAAAAATGGATTTACAGAAAAAGTATAGCCAGGTTTTGGAAAATACTCAAACTTAAGGTCAAAATTATCAATGCGGGCTCTTGTTAAATTTCTATTACCAACAAAAACCGAGTTTCTTGTAAAGTCAAAGAAAGCCAATGGGGCAAACTCTCTGAACTCTGGTCTCGACAAAGTGCGAGAATAAGAACCGCGAATATTTATTTGCTCTGTGAGTGCATATATTAAGTTTAAAGATGGCAACGGATCTATCCAAGTGGTGTCTACTTTTACAAGCACGGGAGTAAGTGGTGTTGAATTTGTAGCCTCTGAGTTGAGCTTTTGATTGTAGTATTCCAATCTCACCCCATAAATAACTCTAAATGAAGATGTTAGCTTGGTTTCGCCCATTAGGTAACCAGCATACAACCTTGCAGAAGCATCGTAAGAATCGTTTGGCTTAGTACCATCAATCATGTAAAATTTATTTGCACTGATGTTATTCGGGTTAATGGTATCAAAAATACTGTTGGATAAATCTGCATTCACGGCCAAATCTTTTGCGTAGTTGAAATAACTTCCCTTGAAAGTTCTGTTTCTGATCTGCACCAAACCACCTAATTTTACATTTGTTCTTACGGCATTTATTGGAATCGATAAATCTGCCGAGGCACTCAAGGTACGTTCATTAAGATTGGCAAAGAATCTACCGGGTGTATTTTGAGAGCCAATGGTGTTTATTCCATTGAATAATTTTGGATTTGCTGCATCATTTGCTTCAGCGGCCGTATTACCTTCGCTTCTGCTAAAAGTCTTTTTTGCATCGGGGGTTTGGTTAAAAAAATCGTTCAAGCCAAACACATAATTCAATTTGATTTTGCTGGTTGACGACAATAAATGCTCTCCACCAAATTGCGAGAAAAATATTCTGCTTGATTGGTAAAAATAACCAACGTCATTGTAATTTGCAAAATTTGCATTTTCGCCAAAACCACTTCCATTTTGCAAAGTTCCCTTTCTAAAAATAGTGTTATCACTTGAGGTTTGGGTTAATAAGTTTTTGAAGAAAAATTTATTATTTGTTCCAATTTTGTAGGTTAAATTTAGTAACCCACCTGCATTTACACTGTTTTTATAGTTTTCAATATCATAAAAGTAGCCTGGAGTAGTTTCTTTGCGTTCGTAGTCTTTGGCATCTTGTACGTTCACCCCTCTAGCTACCACTTGTTGAAATGGGGTGTAAAGATTAGAATTGTTGTAGGTAATCATGGCAACAACCCCAAAATCATTTTTCAGAAAATTTAATCTCTGCGACAGACCCGCCTGAAATGAGATATTTGGCAATGCGGAATAGTTCGTTGGTTTAAAATTGTGGTCAAATTTCTTAGATTCTTCCGCTGCTACAATTTTATCATCATTAGATAAGGCGGCAGCATTGGAGGTTGGCAATTGTCTTGCACCGCCATCATAGCCCAACCAATCTGTTGAACTGGTTTGTGGCGATCTGTAAAAATTTCTGAATGTGGTAATCGAATGTGTACCCACCCCCAAGTTGAAAAAACGGGTATTTTCGTCTGGCACTTCCTTGGTAGTAATTTCTATCAATCCACCTGCAAATTCGCCTGGCTTGTCGGGTGTAGCAGTTTTATAAATAACCATGTTATCTACCACTTGGGCTGGAATCAAATCTAGTGAAAAGGCTTTTCTATCGGGTTCAGAACTTGGCAATGGTACCCCGTTTATCATTCCAAAATTGTACCTGTCTTGCATACCACGAATGATGGCAAATTTACCATCTTGAATAGTAGCACCAGATACACGTTTCAAAACATCTGCTGTTGTTCTGTCTGGCAATCTTTTTATCAATTCGGCAGAAACACCGCTCGATACAGCTACCGCATTTTTTTGCTGCAAAAGTAAGCCAGCAGCTGATTCTTTTTTGGCCTCGCCCATTATCACTATTTCTTCTAATTCTTTGCTATCTTCTGCCATGGCCACATTGAGCGAATTTAACTCGCCTGCCAGAATTTCAATGCCTTCTAGTTTTTTCGTTTTATACGATACATAACTCACGACCAAGGTATAAGTGCCTGGCGCGAGTTTCAAGAAATATTTACCATCGATATCTGTGGCTGCACCTATCGTGGTACCTTCTACAGCAATGGTTGCCCCAATAATATCTTCTCCAGATTTTGCATCTGTTATTTTACCAGCCAATGTTCCTTTTTTGGCAACTGTTTCTTGGGCGAGTAGATGGTAAGACGATAATTGAACGATGGCGACTGCGAAAGCGAGGAGGCGTAATGTTTGAAGCATGGTAAATTGGTTTTGGTATTTGATTCTTACCTAAGCCACAAAACTAGTGTTAGCAAACTGAAAAGGTTCAGTAAATTGTATTATGAAATTGTTAAATATTTGATGGGAAAACTAGTAGTGATACCGTTACAAATTGAACGTAGGTATCAATAAAACGCAGTTAGGCGTGTTTGTTATGAAGAAAATATTGTCTGGAGCGGACAATCTGCAAAAATTAGTTCAGTAAGTCGCTCACTGAGGAAAAATAGCAGAAAAGCGAATAAAAAATACAAAATTTTCGGTTGCTCGATATCAAAATCAAAACGCTTTGGCGGGCTTGGCAGGAATGAGACTTTTGGTCGGCTTTACAAATTTGCAAAAAGCAATGGGCTTTTTGTGCAAATCCAGATAGAGACCGTATAAAAATGCTGGCCGCACGGTGAAACACAGAAAGCCGTTGAGTCCTAAATAGACCAGATTACACCATTTTGGTTCAAATAAATTTGAAAACCTGCCATACACACTACCAGTCTGGCTTGCCTTTTTTGTTTTTCTTGGTGGGCTCGCGTTTTACTTGTTGGATGTATTGTGTTTCGTTCGATCGCATGGCATTTAATATTGCTTTTGCTTTTTGTTCGCTCATGCCCATTTGTGCCAAGGCTTCTGGGTTTACCACCACTTTGTCTTTCTGGTTTTTTCCACCCTGCTTTTCCTTTTGGGCTTCGCCATTTTTATCTTCCTTGCCTTCCTTTTTAGCGTCTTTATTTTGTCCTTTTTCGTCTTTATTTCCTTTGGCTTGCTCGTCTTTGTCGTTCTTATCGCCCTGCTTTTCAGCACCCTTTTTATCTTTTTGACTATCTTCTTTGGGGTCTTTATTTTGCTCTTTTTTATCTTTATCGCCCTTGCCGTCTTTGCTTTTTTCGTCTTTACTAGGGTCGCTTCCTTCTTTTTTATCTCCCTTCTCGTCCTTATTATCTTTCCCTTTGTCTCCTTTTTGATCTTTATCGCCTTTTCCGTCTTTGTTTTGCTCTTTATTATCTTTTTGATCTTTATTGCCCTTGCCGTCTTTGTTGTCTTTTTTATCTTGGCCTTCTTTTTTGTCGTCTTTCTTGTCTTGATTTTTGTTTTCTTGATTTTTATCGTCTTTGTTTTCTTGATCGACAGCTTTCTTCAAAAGCTCGTAATTGTGTCTGGCTTCTGTGTTGTTGGGGTTGGCTCTCAAGGCTTCTTTGAAAAATGCCAAAGCTTTTTCTTTATCCTTATCAGCCTGAAAGGAAAGAATGCCCAATTGCTGCGAAGCAATTGATTTTAAGCTTTTATCAGTCGAAAGCAATGCTTTCTCGTAGGTTTTTGAGGCGTTTTCAACGTCATTGTTTTTGAAATAAGCATGTCCCAAATCTAAAACGGCTTTTTCATCGGACACATTCATATCTTGAACCAAAGTTTTTAAATTAGCAATTGCATCTGGAAATCTGCCTTCTTTGTACGCGATTTCAGCTTGCTTTTTCAGAGCATTTTCTTTTGATATTTTGCTCAAATCGGGCAATTTATCAAAAAGAGATAAAAGTATTAAGAGAGCTGGGATTGTCATTATTGAACTGTTTTGGTAATTATTAGCACAAATAAAATCGTTTTTTTTACCTAAATTTATATAGATACTTTAAAATTTAGTTGACAAACAAAAATACAAGTTTTGAATTGATTTTGACAAATTTACATTTGAAACATCAATTTATTCGTCATAAACGATAAGGTCTCTCCATATTGGAATATAAATTTCAAGGATTGAATAATTTTGATTTTACGCTAACACAAAGCATCAATATTGCTAAAAACGTTCCTTTTTGGGTAAAGATGGGCAAAAATATCTAATATTTTCACTTCCCCCAACTGCACTATTTCCTTACTTCAAAAATCTAGCTAGATTTGGTACGGTTTTTATAACGCTCC
>JBJXGB010000226.1:0-9568 GCA_046152935.1 Cytophagales bacterium | reverse complement strand
AACTCTCATCACACAATAATAATTAAAAATATAATGAAAGTAAGCCACGTTGTAAAAATTAATGCTTTAGGTGGCATTTTATCGCCTTCCAAGTTGAAAGAGATTGTTCAGATTGCTTTTAAACATGGAGCTGCGAATATCAATTTTGGACCTCGACAAGAAGTGTTTTTTAATATTCACAAAGAGGCACTTCAAGGGTTTTGCGATGAAATGTTGGTGAAAAAATTTGAGTTTGAATTTGACCAAGATCATTCTCCAAACATCATAAGTTCTTATCCATCCGAAAATATTTTATCAGGAGAAAATTGGCTTACTGAAGGCATTTATAAAGATGTGTTCGATCAATTTGATTTCCAACCACGACTTAAAATTAATATCGTGGACAATGACCAATGTCTGGTTCCATTTTTCTCTGGCGAGCTAAATTTTATCGCTTCCAATCAGTATCAATATTGGTATTTATATATCAATATTCGTAAAAATGGAGCAATTTTCAGATGGAACAGATTGATTTATAGCACCGATATCGCCCGTATTTCCAATGAAATTGAAGAATTGTATTTCAACAACAAAATCACAGATCTTGCAATTATTATGGATTTGGTGAATGAAAATGCAAAATATTTATTTGAATCGCTCAAAGAAGAATTGGTGTTGCCACGTTTTGTTTTTCCATACTATGAAGGAATGAATAAATATGGTAGTAACTTTTGGCTAGGTATTTACCGAAGAGATTACTTATTTCCCATTCAGTTTGTCTTCGAACTTTGTGTTTTATGCAGCGAAACTAACATAGGGCAAATTTGTATCACGCCTTGGAGAACCCTCATTATCAAGGGTATAGAGCAAAAAGACAGGATAAAATGGGAAAAATTGTTGGGTAAGCATGGCATTAATTTACGGCATTCTTCTACTGAACTCAATTGGTTAATTGAGGATATCAATAGCCGAGAATTGGACTTGAAAAAATATATAGTGAGCCAATTAGATCAAAAAGATACGCGAACTTTTGGGCTTGTGTTCGGTATCAAACTTCAGTCGAACGACTATATTCCTGCATCAGTTATTATAGAGGAAAAGCCGCTTATTCACAAAGATGACTTGAGGCTTTTTAGTAATTATGATATTTATTATACCGAAAATTTTAATCCAAATAGCCCTAATAAAATCCTTTTTGCAAAAAATATCTCAAAAAATAACGTAATAAATAAGTTACTAGAGTTAACGAAGCGGCATTCTGAGAGCATGACGGAACTTTCCTCGCCAGTGGTAATTGAAAAAGCTGAAACTAAAAAAGAGCTTAGTAATATTATCCTTCATCAATGCAAACACTGTTTTACGGTTTACGATCTGCAATTTGGCGATGAATTGCAAAATATTAAGCCTGGAATTTCTTTTGTATCCCTTCCTCAAAACTATCATTGCCCAACCTGCGAAGCTCCAAAATCAGCATTTATAGAAATATTTGAAAATAATTTGATTAATACTTGACAATTGACGTAAAAATAATGACATTTGAGTAAATATAGGATAGAGATGAAAAAAACAACTCAAAATACCGACTACAAAATCAAGGAGCATCAGCCGATAATTGCCTCGGAGTCAGAGGTTCTATACGGTCCTAAATACGAATTGGCCATGAACGATCCATTTACGATGATGGAGGTGGTTCGAGCAGGGGTTACCAAAAAAAGATTACTGGCTTTAGCCGATAAAACCGAAATTGCAGTAGCTGAATTAGCTGATATTTTGCACATTTCGCTCCGTACTATTCAGCGATATTCCGATACCGACACCCTCGATTCGCACATTAGCGAGCATATTATGCTCATCGATAGGCTCTACCGCAAAGGTCAGGTACTTTTTAATGCCCCTCATTATTTTAATGAATGGATGAAACGTGATTTGTTTGATTTCAATTATCAAAAACCGATCGCTTTTATCGATACCTATTCTGGAATAGAGACTGTTTACAATAAATTAGGGCAATTTGAACATGGAATATTTGCTTAATCTATTTTTAGGGTGATTTTATATCGTATTGCAGAAAAAAAATATGCTGAAGATCTATCTGGTAATGGTGCTGCACTATACGGAGGCAGGTGGAATCCAAAAGATGTACCTATTTTGTACTGTGCCTCAAGTGTAGCACTTGCTTCATTGGAAGTACTCATTAGATTTCATGAGTCGAACAGATCTTCAAACCTTCATTTGATTGTCATCAATATTGGCAATAATGATTCCATTCAAAAAATTGAATCTTCCAATTTGTCTCTTCATTGGATTGAACAAATTGATGAAACCAAAAAAATTGGGCAAGCTTGGTCAAAATCAAATCAATCGATGATGTTGGAAGTGCCTTCGGCCATTGTTCCCATCGATAAAAACTACTTGCTGAATCCAAACCACAGCAATTACTCCCAAGTAGAAATAATAGATATTGTGCCTTATCAATTCGACAATCGCCTTTTCAAAACCCATGTATTCTGATTTTCTCATACCACTTCTACTTTTAATAGTTGCCTTTCTTTATTCTTCCGTAGGGCATGGAGGTGCAAGCGGCTATTTGGCAGTGCTTTCACTTTTTAGTATTGCACCAACTGAAATGAAATCTACCTCGCTAATCTTAAATATAATTGTCTCATTATTAGCATTTTACCATTATTACAGAGCGGGATATTTTGATTGGAGGCTTTTTGCGTTTTTTGCTATCACATCTGTTCCCTTTTCATTTTTGGGCTCAAACATTCCTATAAGCGATGAATTATACAAAAAACTTCTTGGCATTATCTTGGTCTTTCCCACCATCAAACTCATGGGCATTTCTCCAATTGCCAATGGGAATGAAATAAAGCCTCCAAAGCTGATAATCAGCCTGTTAGTAGGTGCTATTATCGGTTTTTTATCAGGAATGTTGGGCATAGGAGGCGGAATATTATTAAGTCCGTTGATTTTGCTGATGGGTTGGGCAGGCATGAAACAAACGGCTGCTATTTCGGCACTATTCATTTTTGTAAATTCAATGGCTGGCCTCAGCGGATTGTACTTAAATGGGATCAATTTGAACTCAAATATGTATATTTGGATCATCGTGGCTTTGATTGGAGGCTATGCGGGTTCATTCTTTGGCAGTAAAAAATTTGACAATCGGCTACTAAAATACTTGCTAGCCTTTGTGCTTTCAATCGCTTCGTTGAAATTAATTTTTAGCTAAAACTTCTCTTATTGAATTGATAATTTCAGATATCTATAATCGCACTTTTAAAACACTGCGTGTCAGTCTTCTAAATTCTTGCAATTTGGGCTGTACATATTGTGTGAATGAGGAAAACAAGATAAAGGATAAACGATTAAAGATTAAAGACCTCAAATACGGTGCATTGTCTTATCTCGAATTGTCAAAAACCATCAAAAAATTACACTCGATTCTAAACTTTGAAACTATACGATTGACGGGTGGAGAACCCACATTATATAAAGATTTAGTGCCTTTGCTAAATGATTTGAGTGATTTGAAGATTCCTATGAAGCTAACTACCAATGGATTGCTGCTAAAAAATAGTTTGAGCAAACTGCCTACAAATGTATTAGACTCCATAAATATTTCTATTGATGCGTTGGATGAAGAGGTATTTTATAAAATTAGTGGCAGGAGAAATCTACAAAAAGTACTTGAAGGAATCGACCTAGCAATAGCTCTGAAAATTCATGTAAAACTTAATTGCGTGGTAATAAAAGGGGTGAATGAAAGCCAAATATTACCACTACTTAAATACGCTGGTAAGAAAGGAGTTACCATTCGGTTTTTGGAAATAATGAAGATGGGGCATTTGCAAGATTCCGCTTTTGATAATGCGTATGTATCTGAAAATGAAATACTTGAAAATATTCAATCCCTATATTCTACTTATAAACTCAGTAGAAATAAATCAGCAACTGCCAATTATTGGCTTACAGATTCTGGCATTAAATTTGGCATTATTGCCAATGAAAGCGAGCCATTTTGCCACGATTGCAATAGATTAAGATTGGATAGTTTCGGGAATATTTATGGCTGTTTGAGTGATAATACGCCACTGAATATTTCTAAGTTTTTGGATAATGATTTGACAATCAATGAAATACTTAAAAAAGCATTGGCCCAAAAACAACCTTTGAAATTCAAAGGAAGTGGATTGAGTATGTTGGAAATAGGAGGATAAAATTATTTAAACCTTTAAAAATGAAACTCAAATTTTACGCCATCACCAAAGACTATTTTGGAGATAGCATCACGATTGAAAAAAACCTGATTTCAATTCAAGATTTAAAGCAGGAATTAATTACCCAAAATCCTGAAGCTGAGCAAGTTGTAAATAATTGTAGGTTTGCTGTTGATATGAATTTTGTAGATGAATATTTTCTATTACAGCCGAATTTTGAAATCAATGTAATTCCACCTAGTAGCGGAGGATAATCTAAAATGGAATTAATTACTAATCGACCGATAGATTTGAATGTACTTTTAGCAGAAGCCCATCACCCTGAGGCAGGTGCTATTGTACTTTTTAGCGGAGAAGCCAGAATTTCAAATCTTGGAAAGAGCGTGCAATGGCTTGAGTATGAATCGTTTGAACCATTAGCGGCAAAAATGATTTCAGATATTGTAAACCAAGCCATCGTAAAATGGGACTTGAAATTTGCTAGTTGCGTGCACCGAGTGGGAAAAGTAGGAATTTCTGAACCTGCCGTGTGTGTCATTACCGCATCTCCACACCGAAAAGAAGCCTATACAGCCAATCAATACATTATTCACAGGGTAAAACACGAAGTTCCCATCTGGAAAAAGGAAATTTTTAGCGATGGCACTTTTGCTTGGGGTGGCAATTGTAATTGTGCAGACCAAAATAAGCACGATGAATTTGTAGGAGATGAAGCAATAAACAAATCTACGCGATATGAATCCTAATTCTACGATCGGGTTGGTTTTGTGTGGAGGGCAAAGCGCCAGAATGGGTTCGGACAAAGGATTGATTAAAAATAACAATATAAGTTGGAGTATTTTTGCTTTCGGCAAACTTTCTGCCAGTAATTTGGAAACTTTTATTTCCATAAATAGCTCACAAATAGCCGATTACGAAGATTTGTTTCGTGGAGATTCGCTAATAGTTGACAACAAAGAATTGCAGATTAAAGGACCCCTTTTAGGAATATTAAGTGCGCATTTAAAATATCCTGAGAAAAATATTTTAGTTTTGGCTTGTGATATGCTAGATATTACGAATGAAAATATTAGTCATTTATTGACCACATTTAAACATCAAAATGCAATTTGTTATGCTTATCAAAATTCACCAGAACCTTTATTAGGCATTTATTCTTCAAGTGGTTTGAAAAACATTTACCAGAAATACACATCTGGCAACTTATTGAAATTCAGCATGATGCATATGTTAGAATTGTTAGAGGCCGATTTTTTGCCTTTGTCAGACCGAGAATTTGTGCATTTCAAAAATTATAATTCCCCTCAAGATCTAAATTAATGACTCCTCAAGAATCGCAATACTATTCAAGGCAGATTTTGCTTGACAATTTTGGAATTCAGAATCAAGAAAAACTCAATTCTGCCTCTATTTTGGTGATTGGGGCTGGTGGTTTGGGCTGTCCTGTATTGCAATCTTTGGCTGGAATGGGAATTGGAAATATTGGTATTGTAGATTACGACAAAGTTTCTCTGTCAAATCTTCACCGCCAAACGATTTACAAGCACGAAAATATTGGTGAATGGAAGTGTGAAATGGCATTGCAATACCTAAAATCCTTAAATCCATTCATCACAATTGACACTTTCAGAGCCATTGCAGACCAAGAAACGCTCCCAGCCTTGGTTGAGAATTTTGATATTGTAGTTGATTGCACCGATAATCCTATATCAAAATATCTCATAAATGATGTTTGCGTGAAATTCAATAAGCCACTTGTCTACGGTTCTGTTTTCAAAATGGAGGGAAATGTCTCCGTTTTCAACTTAAATGAAGATTCCCCTACCCTACGTTGTCTATTTCCAGAAAATAATATTGAAATGCCTGACTGCAATCGAACAGGTATTTTGGGCATAATTACGGCTACTACGGGTCTGTATATGGCAACAGAGGTAGTCAAAATTATTGTCGAAAATGATAATGTACTTTCAGGTAAATTGCTGATTATTAAACCATTAGAAAATTCAACAGAAGTATTTAGTTTTAAAACTTCTCAAAATGGAAGAGCTGAAAGCTTGAAAAATTTTCAAAATTCAAATTCTAGTTTAGTAATATCTCCCAAAGCATTGCAGCATTTAATGGAAAGTGAGGCAGCATTTGATTTGATAGATGTGCGAACCGAAGAAGAGCATGATCTGGTAAATATTGGTGGAAAACTCATTCCAATTGATGAATTGGAAGATCGAGTAAACGAAATTGATCACATTAAAAAAACAGTAGTCTATTGCCATCACGGCATTCGCAGCCAAAATGCTGCCGATTTTCTGCGAAAATCCGGTTTTTCAAATATTCTAAATATGGAAGGCGGAATCCACGCTTGGAGCATGGAAATAGACGAAAATGTGAGGATTTATTAGTTTATTAACATCATCAATAAAGTAATATTAATAAAAAATATATTATTTCAATGCTAGCCAAATATAAAACAACAAAACTTTCCTTGTTCTTAACACGACATAATTGTTAATCAATTCAAAATGTGTCGATTAATGACCTAAAAGTTGCTTTCGATTCACTCCAAACATTGAACAAAATTTTTAGCTTTGAATCGTTCGTTCTTTAACAATTTTAGCAGGATTGCCTTGATAGATTTTATACGCTTCCATGTTTTGTGTTGCCACTGAGTTTACAGCCAACACAGAATGAGAAAAACATACTATTCCTGGACAAACAATGGCTTTTGCACCAATCCACACGCCATCTTCAAGCCGTATTGGCTTCACTATTAAATCGAAAGTAGTTTGTGTGAAATCATGATTGCCAGTAAGCAGCATTGCACCTTGCGATAGACAACAATTATCGCCAATTTCTACATTTGTCAAATTATCTATCCACACATTCTCGCCAATCCATACATTATTCCCAACTTGTAAAAACCAAGGATATTTAATATTCACACAAGGCTTAATCGTGACTCCAACACCTATTTTGGCTCCAAAAAGCCTTAACAAAAAGATTTTGACGGCATTTACTGGCAATAATGAACTGTTCAAAAAAATAGTATTGCAGTAAAACCACAACATTCGTTTAACAATTCCTGCTCCAGATTGGTAGCCTGAATTGTCGTAGCTCGATAAATCCACTTTATTCATACATTATGGTGCAGTCAATTTTATAACAAATATTAATTATTTATACCGAAAACTAGCATCCTAAATGCACATAAAATAGAAACTGCTGTACTTACCGTTCCATCGTTGCATAAGCCGCGACCACCGAATTCTATTATTTTAACCATTCCACAATACCTTCAAAAATCAACTAAAATATTATGAATTAAAGCCTATTTTTGCGGTTGATATAATTCAGCTATTTGGGTTATTAACTTAAACATCAATTTATTGCTATGTCGTTGGTAGAAATGGTGATGCCCAAAATGGGCGAAAGTATCATAGAAGCGAGTGTAATTCGCTGGCTCAAAAAAGTAGGTGATAAAATCGAAAGAGACGAATCAGTACTGGAAGTTGCTACAGACAAAGTAGATACCGAAGTGCCTGCCATTGAAGGTGGCATTTTACACGAAATATTGGTAAAAGAAGGTGAAATAGCCAAAGTGGGAGCTCCAATCGCTATTATCTCAACCCAAAAAGTTACTATTTCACAAAATGATGGCCACGCTGCGCAACAAATAATTGCTGATATTGAGCATATTACCAAATCGTATGTACAGCAAACGCCAGAAATGCAACCCCGATTTTACTCACCGTTGGTGCTAAATATCGCCCGAGAAGAAGGTATTGCGTTGCAAGAATTAGAAAGAATACCTGGCACAGGAAAAGAAAATCGCGTAACAAAAAATGACATTCTTGATTACATAAAAAAGCGTAAAAATCAGGTTGAAATTGCAAGCAGTGCCATAGAAAATGGCCACTCAAAACCAGATCTTAAACCTGCCATTGAAGAGCAGAAAAATATAGAAACAATACCAGAGGCAAAGATTGAAAAGAGCCATGAAATCCCATTTGTGTCCGTAAAACCAGCTATTTCTTACAGTGGAGAACACGAAATAATAGAAATGGATTGGATGAGGAAGATCATTTCGCAACGTATGCTAGATTCGCAACGCATCTCTGCTACAGTTACATCTTTTGTAGAAGCAGATGTTACGAATATGGTATTTTGGAGAAATAAGATAAAACACGAGTTTTTGAAACAAGAAGGTGAAGGCATTACTTACACTCCTTTGTTGATCGAAGCAGTTGCAAAGGCTTTAAAGGAGTTTCCTTTGGTAAATTCTTCGATAGAAGGCGATAAAATAATAGTTAAAAAAGACATCAATATTGGCATGGCTGTAGCCTTGCAAGATGGCAATTTGATTGTGCCAGTCGTAAGAAATGCCGATCGATACAATATCGTAGGACTGACCAAATATGTAAATGAATTGATAAAAAAGGCCCGAAATAACAAATTAAAGCCCGAAGATATGGCCGATGGCACCTACACTTTGTCAAATATTGGCGGTTTTGGAAATGTGATGGGTACACCCATCATTGTACAACCCCAAGTTGCTATCATGGCTGCTGGGGCTATTCGCAAGAAACCAGCCGTGATTGAAACAGAATATGGCGACACCTTGGGAATCAGACATTTTATGTTTTTGTCCCATTCTTACGACCATCGCATTGTTGATGGTGCACTAGGCGGCAGTTTTGTGAAAAAAGTAGCCAATTTGCTCGAAAATTTCAACGTCAAACGAAAACTATAATCGATTTAAAGATCGTATTTTGTACTCTTATTAGAAAATCAAAATAGAAATGTCTGCATTTCCCAGCATTAAATATTCGATTGAAGATTACTTACAATTCGAGGGAGAAGCTTTAGAAAAAAGCGAGTATTATGGAGGAGAGATGTTGATGATGGCTGCTGCAAGTGTGTCACACAATCGCATCAACGAAAATATATCGATAGAAGCTGGATACAATCTGAAGAGGAAACGTTGCCAATCTTTTTGTCAAGATTTGCGGATATTCATACCCGACAACACCCTTTTTACCTACCCAGATCTGATTCTGCTGTTGTCGCAAAAAATGCAAATGATGGAGTAGTCGATTGGCTTGTAGCAATTGGTTGTGCAGCTGGAGGTGTTCTCGGTTCATCTTTTATAGCACCCTCGGAAGCGTTGTCTTTCACTTGTTTCTTGTATTTGTTCTGCAGTTGGTCCTTTGTTAATCCACCGCTTTGACGCGCCTTTAATATTGCTTGTTGTGCCTCCCACTGCTCATCTAAAAAGTCTTGATTCTTACCAGAACCCTTACCCTGAAAAGGGTTAAAGTCAAACAGACCCATCCGAAGCACAACCGTAGATGACGACGCTGAAATATGCTCCG
>JBJXGB010000083.1:0-5734 GCA_046152935.1 Cytophagales bacterium | reverse complement strand
GGCGATAGAATGACAGATGTAAAGCTGGCTGAAAATTTGGGTTCAAAATCAATATTACTCAATAATTCTTTAGCTGGTACTTTAGCAAATTTGCAAACCGAAAGTTGGGAAGAAATATTTCAATACCTCAAAGCTCCAGATCGAATAGCTGAAATCCACAGAAAAACCAATGAAACAGAAATCTCCATCAAATTGAATTTAGATGGAAAAGGCAAAACCAAAATTGATACTGGAATAGCTTTTTTCGACCACATGCTAGATCAATTGGGCAAACATTCGGGAGCGGATTTGGAGGTAGAGGTAAAAGGTGATTTGCAGATTGATGAGCATCACACCATTGAAGATACTGCCTTATCCATTGGAGAAGCCTATTTGAAGGCTTTGGGAGACAAAAAAGGAATAGAACGCTATGGTTGGCTTTTGCCTATGGATGATTGTTTGGCACAAGCCGCTATCGATTTTTCAGGTAGACCTTGGATAGTTTGGGAAGCCCAATTTAAAAGAGAAAAAGTAGGTGAAATGCCTACGGAAATGTTTTTTCACTTTTGGAAATCGTTTTCAGATGCTGCAAAGTGCAACTTAAATATCAAAGCAGAAGGCGAAAATGAACATCATAAAATTGAGGCCATTTTCAAAGCGGTAGCCAAATCTATCAAAATGGCGGTGAAAAAAACGGGAGATAACAATATTCCAAGTACTAAAGGTGTCTTGTAGGGTTTTTTGAACATAGGTTTAGAGAGAGTTTAGTAGAAAGATCTGAAAAATAAAAATTTGAAAGTAGACATATTAAAATATAATGGTGGCAATATCCAATCTGTGATATTTGCCTTGAATCGTTTGGGAATAGAGCCTATTCTCACCGATGATGAGGAAGAAATAAGAAATTCAGATAAAGTGATTTTTCCGGGGGTTGGGGAAGCCTCCTCTTGCATGAACAGCTTCAAAGCCAGTGGATTAGACAAAATACTGCCAACATTAAAACAACCTGTTTTGGGCATTTGTGTAGGGCTACAACTCATGTGCAATTATTCCGAAGAAGGAAACACCAAAGGACTAGGCATATTTGATGTGAATGTGAAGAAATTTCAGTCCAGTTCATCTGAAAATTTAAAAGTCCCTCAGATGGGATGGAACACTCTTTTTGATCTGCAATCGCCTCTATTTGAAGGGATTAGTGAACAAAGCTACATGTATTATGTGCACAGTTATTTTGCAGAATTAGGTAAAGAAACGATTGCCAAAACAGATTATACATTACCATATTCGGCTGCTTTGCGAAAAGCTAATTTTTATGCCGTTCAGTTTCATACTGAAAAAAGTAGCAAGCTCGGTAGTCAGATCTTGGAAAACTTCCTAAACGTGTGTTAAATCACCAGTTTATTGGAATCTTCTTTAGTGGAAATTTCAAGTAGAAGGTTCTCAATCAACCACTTTTCAGCTTTGAATTGGTTTGGGAAAAGTTTTACAGGGATTTGGAACCGATTGGTAACTAGTAAAATGAAAGAAGTATATTTCATTTTGAATACATTATCGTTAGTAACAATGGCTCCACGTTTTAGGCCAGCTTCTCGAGCTTCTGGCAAGGCTTGGTTTTCAAACCAAATACGGCTTTCATCTGAAACCACACCTTGCTGTCTTACATCGGAGAGGAAATTTTCAACTGGGTTTTTTTCGGCAAAATTGAGCAGAGCTTTGAAGGGTTTTCTGAATTCATGGTGGTCTGGGGCGCCATTCCAAACAATTTTACCCAGTTTGAATGGTTCAATGTAATACACTTTCGAACATTGAAACTCTGCAACAAGTACTTCCATAGGCGATTACTAGTTTAGATTACTAAAAATAGCAATTAAAAGTAAACGAACATATAAATTCCGATCTATTTTAAGATTTAGTTAGAATACGCAAAAGTATTTCTTTCTACAGACAGTCAAATATGCTTTTCTGCGTGGTAGCTACTCCTTACTAGTGGTCCAGATTCTACGTAATTAAATCCTCTTTTTAGCCCTTCTTCTTTGTACATGGCAAATGTGTCTGGATGAATAAATGCATTGACTTCAAGGTGCATTTTGGTAGGCTGCAAATACTGTCCCAATGTGAGTACGTCCAGTCCATTGGCAATTAGATCATCCATTGCCTCAAATACCTCTTCCTTGGTTTCGCCCAAGCCAAGCATTATGCCGGATTTGCTTCTTTTGCCAAATTCTTTGATACGTTTCAATTCTTCCAAACTGCGCTCGTACCTTGCTTGAGGTCGAACCATTCGGTAAAGCCGTTTTACGGTTTCCATATTATGAGAAACTACTTCTTGGCCACCTTCAATCATTCTAATCAAGGCGTCCCAACTGCCTTTTACATCAGGAATAAGGGTTTCGATTGTTGTATTTGGATTTAATGCTTTCGTTTGCACTACGGTTTGGTACCAAATTTCTGCACCTCGGTCAGCCAATTCATCACGATTTACAGAGGTGATTACCGCGTGTTTTACTTGCATTAGTTTGATAGCCTCGGCCACTCTTGCGGGCTCGTCTATATCGTATTCATTGGGGCGACCAGTAGCCACGGCACAAAAAGTACAGCTACGGGTACAAACATTGCCCAAAATCATAAAAGTAGCTGTGCCGGCTCCCCAACATTCACCCATATTTGGGCAATTTCCACTTTGGCAAATGGTGTGCAACTTATATTCGTCTACCAATTTGCGCACTTTCGCATATTCTTCACCAATGGGCAATTTTACACGTATCCAATCTGGTCGTTTTTTTTTATTTTCAACTAAGGTATCTACAACAGGTAGTTCTATCATCACTTTAATTCTTTCAAATACAAAACTAATAAAAGGAGGTATAATGTTCATTAAACCCCAAAAATTCACCGAATACCAAAATATAAGTTGATAAAAAGCGATGCGTAAAAGCTTTGGTTTTGAGCTTCGGGAATAATGATGATTTTGGAACCAAATTGCTCGAACATGGTACCGACTTCAATGCCACCTACGCTTCCGCCCGATTTTCCATATTCGAAATTCAATGAGGCCTTTGCATGTACGCCCAAATACGCCTTCATTTCATCAAAACCTCTCAAAATACTAGCTCCGCCCGCAATTTCTTTGTCTTTTATTGATGGATCAAAAGGAAGTGTTTCGAAGTTGTAGCTCGTGGTAGTGGTACCATCAATAACTTCAGGGTATTCTGTTTGGTACGTAACATAGTAGGGTTTCAAATAAGCCAATGAAGGCCCGGCAGCCAATATGCCCGATACTTGAATGCCTTCTTCCTCTGCCTTCTTGAAAATGACCCACTCCCTGCCAATGTGTGGTCTGACAACAAACATATTGGTCGATTTACCCAATATGTAAGAAGACCCGAATCTGTTTGCACCTGCCCAAGGTCTTTCCTTCGGATGTACAACATGCCCGATTTCGATACCTATTAAGTTGTAAATCAATTGGTTAGATTTTGTCTGCCAAGCAAATTTAAAATCTACGCCACCTACAATACCTCCGTTGGTGTTCCAATTGATGCCATAAGTAAATTCCTTTTCATATTCTTGTTGCTCTTGTGCATCTTCCGACTCAAATTTATCTTGTTTGATAGTTTGGGCAAATGAAATTGAAAAAGCCAGGTAAAAAATACAACATATATAGGTCTTGAACTTGCTCACCTTACAAAAGTAATGAAATTTGGTGAATACTCAGAAAAGCCTAGAAAGGGAATATTTTCGGTTAGATAAATAAAATAATTAGCTTCAATCTGTCATTATTGCAGATTGGTTTGTAATTTTGGCAGATAGTTTCAGTGATTCAACCTTTTGATTTGCTGAAATTTGATTTTCGACAATTCTAGTAACATTATAAGATTTTTCAAGACCATTGACTCAGCAAGAAATACAATCTATAAAACAACGGTTTGCCACTATTGGCAATAGTCCTCAGCTAAATTATGCCATTCAAGTTGCCGCTCAAGTAGCACCAACTGACATGACAGTGATGATTACGGGCGAAAGTGGTACTGGAAAAGAATCGTTTTCAAAAATTATTCACCAACTTTCTGCTCGCAAACATGGCAGTTTCATTGCTGTAAACTGTGGGGCAATACCCGAAGGAACGATCGACTCAGAGCTTTTTGGCCATGAAAAAGGCTCATTTACAGGTGCTTCTGATGCCAGAAAAGGCTATTTTGAAGTAACTGATGGCGGCACTATTTTTCTTGATGAAATTGGAGAAATGCCTTTAGGCACACAAGCCAGATTATTAAGAATTCTTGAAAACGGAGAATATATAAGAGTGGGATCATCGAAAGTACAAAAAACAAATGTACGTGTAGTTGCTGCTACAAATGTAAACTTGATAAATGCAGTACAAGAAAAACGATTTAGAGAAGATTTGTATTACCGTTTAAATACTGTGCCTATTGTTGTGCCTTCTTTGCGCGACAGAGGAGAAGATATTTACCTGCTTTTTAGGAAATTTTCAGTTGATTTTGCCGAGAAATACAGAGTTGATCCTATTAAACTCAATGTTGAAGCGCAATCCATTCTCACAAAATACCGTTTCCCAGGCAATATTAGGCAATTGAAAAATATTGTAGATCAAATGTCGCTTTTGGAAATGAATAGGGAAATTGGCAGTGCTGAATTGGTCAAATACCTACCTAATTACCATACGTCCACCCTTCCAAAATTGTATAACGAGCAGTCTAGCGCCAATGCTGACAGCTATACAGACAAAGAAATCATATTCAAATTTCTTTTTGATATGAAACGAGATTTGAACGACCTTAAATCGATGGTTTTGGAATTGGTGAAAAATCCTGACGAAGCAGAAAAAATAATCAATAGCCGACCGGAGCTTTTTGTGAATGTAGATGGCCCTAACGATGCCAACGAACCTAAGTTTGAAAGGCCACTTTTAGCAGAAGCAAATACGCCAAATTCGAACAGTGAAAGATACCCAGATGAAACCTTTGAAAACGTAAAAGTAGAAGATATTGCCCATGAGGTACAGGAAGAATCACTTTCTATCTATGCCAATGAAAAGGAATTGATTATAAAAGCGCTTAAGAAATACAACGGAAAGCGTAAATTAGCGGCTGACGATCTTAGAATATCCGAAAGAACCCTTTACCGAAAATTAAAGGAATATGATTTAGAAGATTTATAAAATATTGATAATCAATATATTAATACCACAACACTAAATTTTGAATATCTTGCCATTACGAATTTCCCATTTCCCTTTACATTTTTTAGTTGTCATAATTCTGATTTCAGCCCTCAGCAGTTGTGGCGTTTACAATTTTACTGGAGCTAATATTCCACCTGAAATAAAAACGGTCTCTGTTGTGAATTTTACCAACCAAACGGGTTTAGGGCCACCTCGTCTGCCACAAAATTTCACGGAAAAGTTAAGAGACTATATGCAATCAAATTCTACTTTAAGAGGAGTAAATAAAGATGGTGATTTGCAATTTGAAGGCTCGATTGTAGGTTACACCATTACGCCACAAGCCCCTACGGCACAAGAGTTATCGAGCAGAAACAGACTAACTATTTCCATAAAGGTAAAATACATCAACACAGTAAAGGAAAAAGAAGGCTTTGAAGCACCCTTTTTCTTTTATTTCGATTATCCACAAAGCCAATCGCTTTCGCAAGTCGAAGACCAAGCTATTGAAGAAATCACCAACCAGATTGTATTCGATATCTTCAATAAAGCCTTGTCGAATTGGTAGATGGT
>JBJXGB010000080.1:0-11299 GCA_046152935.1 Cytophagales bacterium | reverse complement strand
GCCGATGGCAAAAAACTGATTCGCTACCAATACAAAAACGATAGTCTTTCGGCTGCATTGGGTGCAGACAAGAGCAAATTGGTGAAATACTATATTGACAATGTATTCATCGAAGCTTCTAAATTGGCCAATAACGATGTTTTTGTTAGGGTGAAAGATGGTGATAAAGATTTCAAAGCCTCTCGCAATGCTACTGAACAGTTTGTAGATTTTGTAAACGGACAAAAAAGAGTACGGGTAGATAAAGAAACATTGCTGGTAAATGATGGTGAACATGAAGTGATTTTGAAAAATGACAAAACAAGACCAAGGTTATTTGTCGATGGCAAGGAGGTGACTTTGGAAATTGGCAAACTGTACGATTTCAAAGGTTTTAGTTTTTCTTATAATATTGAGGGCGATTTATCTTTTCTTAAGATTAAATTTCCAAACTTACCCGATTTCAACGCAGGTTTTTCTTTGGGCAAATTTCCTTATTTGAGTGTCAAATTCCCCAATTATGATCTTTCTTTCAAAGGTGTAGATTTTGGATTTGATTTCAATTTGGGTGGCTTCAAACTAGAATTTCCTACTTTGGATGGCCTAAGTTTCAAAATGCCAAACGGTTTAGATCTCAAATTTTCTAGTTTAGATATTGATTTGAATTTTGGCGATTTCAAAACCAATTTCAAAGGCAAATTCGATTTCTCTTTGGCTTTGAGCGACATCTTTTCTTTCGATTTTGCACTTGACGAACTCAAATTGCGATTTAGCAAATACAGCTTGGGCATCGACAAATTGTTCAATATCAAATTTCAATTGCCAGAAGCACCACGCTGGGCGTCTTATAATTTGAATACCGAAATGTTCAAAATGAGTTTCGATTTGTTCAAATTCGATTTTGAGCCTTACAAACTCATTCAGTTTGCTTACGACACCAAAATATTCAAATTGTTCGATACCGGTATCGAATTCAAATTCGATAAAATGGTCTTGGCTTTTGAGTTGGATAAATACTTGCGCTTCAATTTCGATGTAGACAAATATTTCAACATCACCCCAATCAATATTTCTACCAAATGGGATAAATTGGATTTGGGCTTAAGCATGGATTCGCTCCGTTTTGCCTATTTGCCCATCAAACTAAACATCGACCCAAAAATGTTTGCTGTCGATTTGAATGGTAAAATGCTTTCGTTCGACATCAACAAGAACCTTAAATTTAATTATTCAATTGATAAATTTTTTCAAGTATCGCCTCTGGCTTTTGATGGGAAATGGGGTAAATATGGCATGAGTTTCCCGAAAGTCGGCAATTTCAGCCTTACCGATGGCATTCGTTCTTTCAGTATTGGCGATATTGGGCTCAATCTCAAAGATGTAGACCTGGATTTGAAGTACAATTTCGATAAAGACCTTTCGCTCAAATACAAGCTCGATTTGTTTTCCATTTCAATGGATAAAATTAGCTTGAAAATGGGCAAATACGATTTGGGCTTTGGCAAACTCGATGGACTTTGGTACATGGATGGCCTATACAATTTCAAATTTAAAGATGTGCTTTCGCTTGATATTAGTGGCTACGCGATGTCGTACAACTTCAAATCGCCTAATATTCAATTCAATGTTCCCAAATACAAACTTAATGTTGGTGGCTGGACAGACAAATTGAATTTCACCTACGATGACTTCAATTTGTCTCTAGGTAAAATTGATGGATTGATATATTTTGACAAATTCTCGCGTTTTGAATTTAATACAGACTTGCTCATTAAAACAAGCCTAGCAGATTTGGAATTGGGGATAAAAGGCTTGAAACTGCCTACCAAAAGCTTTTATTTCAAAATCAAAGATTACAATTTGTCTTATTCAGGCCCTACAGGTATCAAATTTTCGATGCCTGATAAGTGGTTTAGCATTGGAGGCAAAATGTATTTCGGTATCGGTTGGGACGATCTCAATATCGAATGCGGATTGGGTGGACTTCGAGCGTTCAAATCAGATTATGGCATTACTTACGGAGGCGAAAAATATTTTGGATTGCTCTACAAAAAGAGTGAAGTTTCGTTTTTGAAAGACCGTTCTCTCAAAATGATCGATGGCGACAAAGGAGTGACAATCGATGAAGATGGTATCATTACTTTGAAAAATGGAACGCAAGAAATAGTGGCAGGTGGCGATCAACCCATCAAATTTAAAGACGCTAATGGCATGGAAATGAAAGATGGCTCTGGTGACGATGGCTTCAAATTTAATGTAGCAGGAATGGATTTTGATGTAAAAGCGACAGAAGACAACAATGTAATGATCCAGACCAAGCAAAAAATGGCAACCATTTCTATTGCAAGCGAAGGCGAAGGCACCATGTCGGCCAGTTTGAGCAATGGCAGCACCAAATATGGCACATTGTACAAAAATAAATACACCTGGGGCTTGGCTTTAGGCAACGAAACAGCCGATAAAGGACCGCAAGCCACCCAAAATATAAAAATGTCTGGTCCGAGCAAAATTGGTAAAATCACCACCAACAGCACCAGCATTTTGCAAGCCATTGCCTACGCATCTTTTAGCACCAAAACTGGCGAGTTGTATATCAATGGGCAGGTGACGGCTACCAAGCCGCTCATGTGTATCGATAATGGCACTTTTAGTTGCAAATTCTCTAAAGACGATTTCTATATCAAAGTGGCCGAACCAGATAAAATGGCATCGCTTCGCCCTTTGTGTATGGCGTTAGATACCAAAGGTTATTTCCATGTCAGTCCTCGCAGGTATGCGGCTGGTATTTCTAAGAGCTATCGTTTTGCGCTTGAAGGTGGTTTTTCTGAAGAGGAGTTGGGAATTACAATCATATCTATAAGTGCTGGAGTCAAATTTGGTTATCTTATTGAGGGTGAGGGTATTTTGGTCATTACCAAAAGTGGAAATGAAAATTATGTAGAATTAGAAAAACTGCGAATAAAAGTAGAAGGCGATGCAAGTGCATACATTTCGGGCAAGGTATTTGGCGTGGGTGGCAAAGTGAGCATGGGTGTATACATGGGTGGCGAATTGATACTGATTCTTACCAGAAGTGAAAAATCGTTTGAAGGAAAAATGTATGCTGGTTTTGAATTCTTGGGCGAAGATTTTGACATTGATTTTGAAGCTAAATTGGAAATCTAGAAGATGCGGAAAATAAAATTATCACTGTTTTTGATGCTACTTGCAGGCTTTATAGCACTGGCACAAAAGCCAAAAAAGAACAAAAACTATATATTCGTTTCAAACGATTACCGCCAAGTGGGTTCTGGCAAAGTATTGCTAAAGTTTTTTTCAGACCAGCTCAAATACGAGCAGGGATATAATATTTATAGAAAAAAAGAAGGCACCACCAATTTGGTAAAGATCAATAAACAGCCCATTGCGTTTTTGAAATCCTTGCCTTCATCTCTGAAATTGGAAGGCGAGTATGCCGAATTTTATGCCAATCTATCCAAATTTTCTTCTGAGACGATCAATAAACAGGGTTTGGGAAAAGCCATGGTAAAGCTGCGTGCTGTTCAAAATTTCGATTTTGCATATGCCATAGGCAACGGTTTTATTGATAGCGCTGCCGTGAAAGGCGAAAGTTATCAGTATATATTGAGGAGAATAAATACGGGCACAGATGTTTTAATGGCAACTTCAAGTACTATTAAAGTAGAAGATTGGAAACCATTGCCCGAACCACAAGATATTAAATTTGACAAAAAGAGGGAAGGCGTAAAATTTAGCTGGCTTCATTTGCCTCAATCTTTTCTTGGGGTTGATGTTTTTCGCAAGGCTGCCAATAGCAAAGATTTCAAAAAACTCAACGATGTAGCTATTTACCCTCAAATGGGCGAAAATGGTAAATATCCAAAGTACTATTATACCGATGTGTCTGCATCAAACGATACTGTTTATCAGTACAAATTTGTAGCAGTCGATTATTTTGGGCAAGCTTCACTTTTTAGCCCTGAAATCACGGTTGGCAAAAAAGATTTCGAACCGCCTTTTCCGCCCGATAGTGTGCAGCTCGATGTAGATACGCTGCGTATCAAACTCAAATGGAAAGCACCTAATTCGCCCGATTTAAGTGGATACCATGTGTATCGTAGCCTAAAATACGATAAAGGTTTTGAAAAGGTAACTAGTAAAACCATTTCTAAGAAAACCACAAATTTTATCGATGTAGTGCCCAAAATTAATGAGTATTTTTATCAGATTGCTTCTGTCGATTCTTCTGGAAATGAAGGATTTTCGCAAGCCATCATGGCCGATGTGCGCGATGTGGTAGCACCCGAAACACCTAAAGATTTTATAGTGGCATTGGAGAATGGCAAAATAATACTCACTTGGTCTGCCTCGCCCGACAAAGACCTAAAAGGTTATTTTGTATACAAAGCACCGGCTGGTGCAACAGATTTTGTGATTTTAAATGGAAAACCTTTCAAAGAAACCCGCTTCGAAATCGCCTATTCCAAGGCGTCAAAAACCAAATTTGTGTATAGAATTTTGGCAATAGATAGCAATTTCAACCGAAGTAGATTCACCCCATTGCTCACATTGCAATTGCCTGATATTCAAGCACCAGCCCAACCATTCATCAAATCCATTCAAGTAAAAAATGATTTTCCAGAGATAATATGGATGCCCAATGTAGATAATGACCTCAAAAGTTATGCTTTGATTCGGATGAAATACGGAAAAGACACCACAAAAACGGTCGTAAAATCTGATATTGGGAAAACTGATACCATTTATACTGATAAGACTGCCGAAACGAACGAGTACTACAAATATTCGTTGTTTGCAGCCGACAGTACGGGCAATATTTCGGTAAGTTCTACCCCATACACTTTCAAAAACGTAAATACAAATACAATTCTAAAAGTAAAAAAACTAGCTGCCAAGTTTGACAAAAAAGCAACAGAAGTAAAGCTGAATTGGACATTGGAAACAGACAAAAATTTCTTTGGCTTGGTGGTATTTCGTTCTTTTGATGGTGAAGATATGCAGCAATTCAGTAAAAAGCTGATTGTAGAAACCGAATTAATTGACAAAACAGCCAAAAAACCAGGCAAATACCAGTACCAACTTCGCATTTACGACAAGCTAGGCAATGTGGTAAAAAGCCAGATGGTCGAGGTGGTGGTGGCTGTAGGAAAATAAAGATACCGTTTGTATTTGTTTATGGATACAAACGGCTGTTGAAAATTTCTATTTAGATGGCGATATCTTCAATTAGTCTTCGCTGCTTATCCTTTTCCGAGCTCGGTGGCCTCACCAAAGCTGCTTATTTGAAATATGTTAAAAATTTAAGCTAATTTTAATTTTTTCCTCTCAAGGAAATACCAGGTTATTACTATTCCATATTCAATCAATAATACCCAAACGCTTTCCTTGACTGGGGTTGAAGCGTACGTTAGGTAAGTTCCAAAAATTAGCAAAGACCAAATGAGTGCGAAGCGATGTTTTAAAAACACACTTGTTAGTACCAAAGAAGTTATATACCAAGGATGAATAATCAAAGCAAATAGATAATAAACAAAGAGTATTGTAAGTGCCTTATCAAAAAATACTTCATCACTTTTGTTGGGTTTAAATCGAAATGAGATAAACATTATTAGAACAAAAGAAACTACAGGAAGTAGCTTGCCAATGATTGCAATTTCATTGTACCCAGATAGCTGAAACCCAACCCATCGTGCTAAATAATAGATGCTTGCATTGAATTCAAATTTCTGGAAATACAATCCAATACTATTGCCAATATGGCTTATTAATTCTTGATTTATGAATGGCAGAAACAAGGCAGAGCTTATAATTACCACAACCAAAGAATAAACAAAGCCATTTTTAATGCCAATTTTTTTTATGATTAATGGCAATAGAATCAAAGGAATCATTTTTGTGCATACCGCCAGGGAGAAAAGAATTGAAGAAAAGATGTAATTATTTACGATTAAAAAATAAAAGGAAGCAATGATAAAAAACAACATCACACCTTCAAAGTGTAAATTACCGCTGATTTCAATAATTACTAAAGGGTTTAATAAATAAATTAAAACTCGATTTTTTGGCAATTTTAATAAGGCTATAATTTTTCTTAGAAAGAAATAACTGCCAATTTCAGCTGCTAAAATGAATACTCTTAAAATAATGATAGCCGCAAAATTATTCGAGAAAGACAGTTTTGAAGCTATGAAAAAAATAAATTGAAGTACTGGAGGATACACAGAATAATAATGGGGTGAATTCATTTTGAGATAAAGCTCAAGATTCATTTCACCATTAAGTAAATATTGCTCTTGAACTTCAGTAGGCAAATACAAAAATGGATTGACACCTGCTTCAATCAATCGGCCATCCCAAATAAAACGAAAGTAATCATCGGAAAGTGAAGGGATAGCTAGAATAAATATTGCTCTAAATAAGAATGAAGATATCAAGAGCAAATTGAAATTTCTATCCGATAAATTGGGCTTGAAAACAATAAATAAATAGAAAGAAAAAAGTATCAATATTCCTGAGAACAATTGAATAGATTCGGTTCGCTTTGTGTAATAACCTACTACTAAATAACAAATAACGGAAATGAACACTCCTACTTTAAGGAGATTATCTTCTAAAGTTTGATTTTTGAAAGCAAGTATATTCAAGCCGCTTTTTAACATAAAGCTATAAATACTTAAAAATAGTAGTGATGATTTTATATCCAGCTCCAATGGTGCCTTTAAGAGTTCCACTCACTTTAGAATGCCCAATACGAACTCTGTACTTGACAGGAATTTCGGTTGTTTTTAACTTCAGCTTTGCGGCTTTTAGTTGCATTTCGACCGTCCATCCGTATGTTTTATCGGTCATGTCAATTTCAAGAAGCTTGTCATACTTAATTGCCCTAAATGGGCCTAAATCTGTGTAATTGACCTTATATAGCAATTTTAATAATGTTGTTGCTAACCAATTTCCAAAAATCTGTTGGGGAGTCATAGATCCTCTTTCTCTATTTCCCAATGCCCTTGAACCAATAACCATATCATAATCTTCGTTCAAAATAGGTGCAATTAGTTGTTCTATTTCTTCAGGGAAATCTGAATAATCTGCATCAATAAAAATAACTATATCCGGTTTATTTTTGAGGTCTTTTATGTAGGCAAGACCTTTTAAGCACGCGTTTCCATAACCTTGAGTGGGCTCATCTAAAACGGTGGCTCCCTTTTTTAATGCATTTACACGAGTTAAATCATTGGAATTATTATTTACTACAATAATTTCATCAACAATTTTCTTAGGAATGTCGCCTATTACTTTTCCAACCGAATTTTCTTCATTGAAAGCTGGAATTATAACAACTATTTTTTTATTGATAATCATCGAATTCTTCTATTCTTTGCGGATTTCCATTCGTATCATAATACTTCCAAACGCCCCGTTTTTTTTCATTATACTGTTTTCCTTCTTCCGATTTAATACCGTTTACGTACTTTATCACATAACCAGCAATTTCATTTCTCGAATAGCTGGCTTCGTGGAGAATTTGTCCATTTTCATCGTAGCTTTTCCACCATCCACTTTTGTAGTCATCGTAGTAATCCCCTTGTTCCTTCAATACTCCAGCGTTGGAATAGAATTTCCAATACCCATTCTTCAACCCATTTCTATAATCGCCACTTGATATTAAAATACTATCTGAGGTATACTCTCTAGCCAAACCAGAAAGCATATCATTTTTGTAGTTAACGAATTTTGAAGTCTTTTTTTGACCTAGTTGCAAATAGCCCCAATATCCTTGTTTTCTATTTTGCTCATAATTACCAGCACAAATTAATGTAGTACCAGATAAAACCTCCCACCAACCCACTTGCAAATCGTTGGCATATAATCCTTGGTAAGTTACGTTATCTTTAACATTCTGGATTTTCCAATAGCCTTGTTTTAAATTTGCTGAATCTACTGAGCCGCACACAATATAATCTTCAAATTTGTGCTTGTAGTATTCTTTAAATGAAAGGTTAATTTGCGGAACGGCAGCTATATATTCGGGTACAAAACTGGCAATCGGTTTTGAATTGTTTGCTGAAAACGTTCTTATATTTTCGTTTTTATTTTCAGAGCAAGCCGCAAATAAGCAAAGTAAAAAAATATAAAAGAACAAATATCTTAGCATTGTACAAAGGTATTAGGCTATAACCTTTAGTTTTGTCTTAATGCCGACATTTTATGCAATTGGTAAACATTATTTTTGAAAAAATTATAGATATAAACATGTTAAAATCGAAGATAATTATTTTACTAGCATTTCTAGTTTCAATTGGCGAAATATCTGCACAATCATTTGATAGTTTGACTGCCAAAACAGATGTGTTTTTTAAGAATTATGTAAATTCTGGTTTAGTTGATTATTCGCTTGTTAAGAGCAATATTAAAGAATTAAATGAGCTCATAAATCTATATCAACAAACCAAACTCGATGATACTAACCAAAAGAAGGCGATGCTCATCAATTTTTACAATTTAAGTGTCATAAAATTGTTAGCCGATAATTATCCTGTTTCTTCACCTCAAGAAATTCAAGGTTTTTTTGATAAAAAAATTGTATCGTATAACGGTATCAAATTAAGCGTAAACGATATTGAAAACAATATCATTAGAAAAGAATATAATGATCCACGGGTACATTTTGTGCTGGTTTGTGGTGCTGTGGGCTGTCCGCCTATTACCAATTTTGCTTACGAAGCTAGTTTGCTTGACAAGCTAATGAACGAACAAACGAAACTTGCATTAAATAATGATGAGTTTATCATGGTTAAAGAAAAAGCCGTACTTCTCTCTGAAATATTTAAGTGGTATAAAGAAGATTTTTTGAAAGAGAATAAAAGTGTCGTGCAGTTCATTAATAAGTATAGAAATACACCTTTAGATGAAAATTCATCGATTGATTATTACCCATATAATTGGAAGATTAACGAGATCAAATTGACTTTCAATAAAAAAGATACTGTACCTTTTGACCCATCGGAACAGGTAGTGAAAAAAAGAAGCAGCACACAAGAATTTACTCCCTCTGTGCTATATACCAAAGGACAATGGGAAATTAAGCACTTTAATAATCTGTATAGCCAAACAGAAGGGTTTGATAAAGAGGGAAACGTGGTAAAATTTAATGAACGCGGGAATTATTTTTCATCAATTAACCAAGTTTTATTTGGAGTAAATTCTCGTTTTAATGTTGGACTTGATTTTTGGATAAAATCTGTGCGGATTGATAACACAAGTAGTTCGCCATTTGCAACACTGTCATTTCAAGACAGCCCAAAAACGCGCACCGCACTCTCTAGTATTGGCCCTAAGGTAAAATTTCAGCCATTTAAGAAACTAAGTCATTTGTCAATTCAAAGTACATTTTTAATTCCAATAGCCGAAGACCAAGAAGGAGCGTCTAATGGAAAGCCATTTTTAAGCCAAGACAGTTATATTTCAATAAATCAAATATTTTACGATCAAGCTATTGGGAAAAAAATTCAATTGTTTTTTTCTCTGTCACCGTGGGTTTATATATCAAAAAAGGCAATTGCAAATCGCGTAAGTGTAAGTACACCATTAGATATTTTCGTAAGTTACTTTCCTACTGATCGAATTACGTTGTATATCCAACAAGGGTTTTGGCCTAATTATGGAGAAAATGGTATAGCCTCTTGGTTTAGGCAAGAAGGTTTTGGGGCAAAGTACCAAATCATCAAAGGAAAACTGGAAATTGAATCATCATACACCAAATTTACCATGGGAAGAGACCAAGGTGCTGGTGCCACATATAACTTGGGTATTAGATTTATCCATTTGTAATCTTAATTTCCTAAAATAGAAAAGGACAGGAAAACGTTTAATAAGATACTATTTCTGGGAATCGTGCTTTTTTGTTATTCATTCAAAAAAAGACTCCTCCGACACAATTAATCTTAAAACTGGGCTTGAAATGTATTTAGACCGAAATAAGGAATTCACTATTTGTCATGAGTTAATATTGACGAATGTAAGTCAAGATAATTGGGTAAATTTAATTGAGCCTAAATCATTTAATACGAAATAAATGAAGTTGATGCTGTTGGCGATATTACTACTGTCAATTGGGCAGCCTTCTGTGGCGCAAAAAACCTACCCTGAAAAAATAAATGGGGCAAACTTTGTTTCACCCAAGTATAAAAACAAGTTGGATGGTATCGATTCGCTAATGTCAATCAATGCGAATTGGATTGCTCTTTGTCCTTTTGCGATAATGGAGAATAATAACAGCATTATTACTTATAATTCAACCAAAAACTGGTGGGGAGATACCAAAATAGGTTTGATAGAAGAAATAAAAAGAGCCAGAGCCAATAAGCTGAAAGTGATGATAAAACCTCACTTTTGGGTAATAAATAAAGGATGGGTTGGTGATTTTGACTTATCTGGAAAAAAGAAGATTGAATGGGAAAACAACTACAAAGATTATTTATTGTTTTTGGCAGATTTGAGTGATTCTTTAGATATAGAAATGCTTTGCATAGGTACAGAATTGAAAACATACACTAAAAATCATCCTCAGTTTTTTATAGAATTAATTGGAGAAACTAGAAAGCTTTACAAAGGGAAATTGACCTATGCTGCCAATTGGGATGAATATAAATATGTGAACTTTTGGGATAAATTGGATTACATTTCCATAGATGCATATTTTCCATTGTCAGATAAAAAAACGCCAGAAATTACTGAATTGGAATTAGAATGGAAAAACATCACAGTAGATTTGAAAAACTTTAGTTTCAAACTTGACAAAAAAATTATTTTTACTGAATACGGCTATAGAAGTATCAATTGCGCTGCCAACAAACAATGGGAGTTTGAAAAAACACCTAAAACTGAACAAATAAATTTTATGGCCCAAACAAATGCCTATGCTGCATTCTATAACACTGTTTGGAAAGAGCAATGTATTGCAGGAGGTTTTTTATGGAAATGGTATAATGAGTATAATTTGGACAAAAACAATTCCGATTATACTCCACAGCAAAAACCAGTTCTACAGTTGATTAAAACACACTATGCTAAAAAGTTGTAACCACGATGAAGAAGATCATTCTGAAAACTATTTTCATACTTTTCGCTTTTGCTTCGTGCAAGAAAGCTGAAATTGAAAACGATGTAAATCCTGTAAAAGACAAAGTGGCGGCCAATTTTGAAATGAAAGGCATAAGCTTTGTTGCTATTAACAGCCCAATCGACAATTCAAATATTACACCTCTGGTAAATATAGGCTGCAATTGGGTAGCTCAAATGC
>JBJXGB010000077.1:0-2937 GCA_046152935.1 Cytophagales bacterium | reverse complement strand
TCGTAACAAGGTAGCCGTACCGGAAGGTGCGGCTGGAACATCTCCTTTCTGGAGTCGATATCAGATCGACATTTACCGCTCTCTAATAAATACTCTCTATTCCCATTTTCATTCTAAGGTATTGATTATGATAAGTCTTAAGTCGTGTGTCTTAAGTCATAAGATAACACTTATTACTTGCAGCATTCGGCTTTTTTTCGTATTATGGGTTTGTAGCTCAGGTGGTTAGAGCGCTACACTGATAATGTAGAGGTCCGTGGTTCGAGTCCACGCAGACCCACATTTTGGACTTTAAGATAAAAGAAAAAAGAATAAAGACATCCATCTTAATGGTCTTTTATCTTACTTCTTTGCTCTCTAATCTAATTTGGGGAACTAGCTCAGCTGGCTAGAGCACCTGCTTTGCAAGCAGGGGGTCATCGGTTCGACTCCGTTGTTCTCCACAAGTAAATCCTTCGGATTAGTTTCTGAAGGATTTTTTGTTTTGATCCGATCCCAGATTATATCCCCTTAAATAATTCAAAACTTTCTAAATAATCGGGCACAGTAACATTCCAGCCGAAGGTATTTCGTATGTTTTGGGCATAAAGATTCATGCTGTCCGTTTCTCCATGAACGGTAAAAGTTTGTTTGGGTGCTGACTTAAAGTTTTTCAACCATTTGAATAGTTCGTTTTTATCGGCATGGGCTGAGAGTCCATCCAAATGAACAATATTACATTTTACTTCTACTTCTTCACCAAAAATCCGGGTCGTTTTGTCGCCATCGAGTATTTTTCGGCCACGTGTGCCTTCAGATTGGTAGCCTACAAATAATACCGTGTCATTTACTTTTGGGAGCCTATTGTACAAATGATGAAGAATTCTACCACCATTACACATACCGCTCGAAGAAATAATGATGCATTTATTCTTGATGTTGTTAATCGCGATCGATTCTTGTTGACTTCTGCAATACCTAATATTTTGATAACTAAATATTGACACGGCATCATCATTCATCGTGTGGAAAATTTTATTTCTTTTATAAATGCCCGTAGCTGAAATTCCCATTGGGCTATCTACAAAAATAGGCACACTTGGTATTTTTCTCTCTTCAATCAGTTGCTTGAAATAATAAATCAAGGTTTGGGTTCTACCAACCGCAAACGCTGGGATCAAAACACATCCACCTTTGTCGAAAGCAGTATTTATTGCATCTGCTAATGCTTCTTTTGGGTTGTCTACTGGATTTTCTTTGTTGCCATAAGTGGATTCAACCAGTAGTATATCTGCAGAGCTAATCGCATGTGGATTTCGAAGAATAGGCTTGTTGTACCGGCCTAAATCGCCCGAAAAAACGATTTTTTTCTTTTGGTTGTCGCCCTCAATATATACTTCTACAATTGCTGAGCCTAAAATATGACCTGCATCGTGAAACTCGATGGTTATTTCAGGACTAATCTTTATCTTTTCCTTGTAAGGATAGCCATTTAGGAACTCTAAAGTATAAGCCACATCTTCGGTTGTGTACAATGGCTGCGGCTTTTCATGTTTGGAATAGCCTTTTTTGAAAGCGTAGTCGGCTTCTTCTTCTTGCAATTTTGCGGAATCGAGCAGCATTATTTCCATCAATTCTTTACTTGCTTGCGTGCAATATACTTTGCCTTTAAAACCTTCTTTAAATACTTTTGGCAAGTAGCCTGTATGGTCGATATGGGCATGCGTGATGATAACAGCATTTATCAATTTAGGATTGACCGGGAATTCTTCCCAGTTTTTGAGCCGCAAATCTTTCAAGCCTTGAAATAAACCGCAGTCTATCAGCAACTTATAGCTTATTTTTGCATTGTCTATTTCCAATAAATATCTTGAGCCAGTTACTGATTTGGCGCCTCCTAGAAATCTTAGTCTTACGTTCAATGGTTTGGTTTAAAAAGTGAATGGTGAAATTTAGAAAATGAGATTTAATAAACTAGGATTAAAGACGATAATTTATGAACAACGTCAAGGAATCAATCATGACCTTAGTCTTGATCCAACGACAATAGTTTAACATCTCCAATAGCATTGCCAGCTATCCCTTTTATACTACCGTACATTCCACTCATATTAATGAGTACTTTGCTGAGTTGTTTTTCTCGTTCACTCCAAATTCTTTCCATCGCCAAACGTTCTTTTTGCAGCGAAGATTGCATATTTGAAAAGCCTTCTACTATCGATTCGATGTGGTGTTTGAACTCATTTCCAGTTAAAAAGTCGTATAAAAATTGCATTTTATCGCCTTTATTGTCTTGCGAAGCCTTGATCTCGTGTATTCTGATAAGACTTTCTCTCAAGACAGCAGCTACGCTTTTAGCTTCTTCGAAGCTGCAAATCCAAATACCATCTTTTTGTCCAAAATGCTCCATTTCTTTGGGCATGGTCTCTGTCACAATTACGGCAATATCGGATTTTTGGCTTCTCAAATCTGTTTTTAGTTTGTCAATCCACTCGTTGGCAAAGGATTTTGTGCGTTTGCTTTCGTAGATGATTGTGCCACAGTCATGTCCAAACTTGTTTTTGATCGTTTGAATAATATCTGCTCCTTTCACCCCTTTGCCTACTTCAGTAATGTTGTCGAATGGAAATGTGGCTCGCAACAGTTCTTCTAAAGCCAATTCTTGAACTTCTCCTTGCATTTGCATTGAGCCTTGTTCGGCCTTTTTCTTCATTATTTCAAGCTGATCCATCAGTTGCTCGAGCTTCATGTCTTTTTCTTTGAGTTTAAAAAGACTGTCTGCATCTGCCTTTTGCTTGGCATTTTCTTCAATTAATTTTCGTTCTTCAATCAGTTTTTTCTGCATATCAAGTTCAAAACTCTGTTTTTGTTCAATTAGGGCTTGTTCCTTTTTGAGCAATTCAAGCTCTCTGTTTTTCAAAGCAAATACTTCTTTTCGCTTTATTTCTAATTCTTCGG
>JBJXGB010000067.1:0-5768 GCA_046152935.1 Cytophagales bacterium | reverse complement strand
GCCAAAAAACAAATTAAATTGAAATACAAATACCCTGTGTATTGGGGAAGTTTTGTGATGGTGGGATTGGAATAGAATTGGGACGAGAACTAAGAACTAAGAATAAAGATTGAAAGAACTAAGAATAAAGATTGAAAGAACAAAGAACAAAAGCAGCCTTGAAATTTAGTTTGGTGGAAAGCACCAACAAGTTCCAAAAAAATGATCAACCGTTTAAATATGCCAGAAATTTCCAGATTTTACGGTGTTGTGATTTATATGTTTTTTAATGACCATAATCCGCCTCATTTCTAGGTGATTTACAATGAGTTTGAAGCTAATATTTTAATACAAAATGGGGCGATATTAAATGGAGATTTACCAGTAAGTAAATACAAATTGATAGCTGCATGGGCAGAAATACATCAACAAGAACTACTTGAAATGTGGAATAGTAAAAAGTTTCATAAAATTGAACCGCTACAATAAATGTATATAAAACCTGAAAAAATTGAAAAAATTGAAAATTACAGTTTGGCTATTCGATTTACAAATAATGAATTGAAATGGCTTGATGTAAAATCATTAGATTTATCTATTCATTCAAGCCAAATTATTGATCAATTATTCAAAAAAAACAATTTTGAAAATGTTAAAATTGGGAAATTTGGTGAAATTTATTGGGAAAATTTGGCAACTATGCAGGATTTAGAGGGAAGTTGCATACCATGCGAGTTTGATATGTCGCCAGAGTATGTGTATGAGCATAGTTTATAGAGACTAAAGATTGATAGAACAAAAAACAAAGATGAAAGAACAATCTATGAAGACTAAAGATTGAAAGAACAAAGAACAAAAGCAGCGTTGAAATTTAGTTGGTGATAAACACCAACAAAGGCAAAAATAAAAGTTCTGAATCACGATTTTCAAGATTGAAGGATTATTAAGATTGATAACGAAGAAAAAATCATGAAAATCCCATAATCATAAGAATCATGGGTCAGACAAAAGAAAAAGAATAACGGCTTGTTGGTGAAAAACACCAACAAAGGCAAAGGAGTTGGTAAGTATATAAATGAACGAAACCACGATTTTCAAGACTAGAGGACAACGAATTGAAAAAAACATACATTGATGTTTATCGATCTGACGCAAAAGGCGTCTGATCGAGTGCAGAAGCCCCCTTCGGGGGTTGGGGGCTTATTGGTTGAGGTTTAATGCTTGTTGGTGAAACACCAGCAAGGGCAAAAGTGCTGCCAAAGCCCCTCTCTGGAGGAGAGGGGTTGGAGTGAGGTTTTCAAGATTCAGACAAAAGATAAAGAATTAATTTAATAATACCATGAAAACAACATTTACAAAATTCGGAATTACTCACTTGATTGTGATGGGTAGCTTACTCATAAGTAATGCCCAAACCTCAATTACTGGTTTTTCTCCCAAAGGTCAACTAGTAAGTTCGCCTGTTACCATTACGGGAGTATTTGGCTCCAGTGTAAATGGTGTGTTTTTTGGAAGCACGAAGCAAAGTAACTATATAAGCACATCCAATTCACAAATAGTATGCAATGTGCCGCCAGGGGCTACATTTGATTATATTTCTGTACTAGACCAAAATGGATACGGCATTTCAAAAGAGAAGTTTGTACCTAGGTTTTCAGGCAATAATACGCTGACAGCTGGTAATTTTACCAAAGAGCAGAAAATTGATTATTCTTTAGGGGGATACAATGATATCCAAAACAGCATAGTTGTTGACTTAAATAATGATGGGAAGAATGATATTGTAAACTTGGCAATCGACAATTCAAGTTTTGCGAAACGAGAAATTATTATTAGGCAAGCTATTAATTTTGGAACTGACCCCAGCACTACCTTTTCTAATTTAGCTGCTTTAACAATTAGTGGATCTGAAGCGAAATTAGAAGTTGCTGATGTTACAAATGATGGACTACCAGAACTCTTACTTGGTTCATATGATTTTAGTTTGGCGAGTACAACACTTACCATATTCAAGAATACTTCTACTGGAGGGGCGGTCTCTTTTGATCCCGCTGTAACTATAACAGTTGCGGGAAATGGATTGATAGCTGCAATCGCAACTGGTGATTTTAATATAGATGGAAAAAAAGACGTTGTATTGTCTTATAATGGCCGAAATCAGTTGATTATACTGCAAAATGACATATCTAATGGTATTGTAAATGCAGGTTCATTTAATAGTCAATTCCCTGTTGATGCCGATGGTGACATGGCAACTTTAGCAGTTTCTGACTTAGATGGAGATGGCATGGTTGATATTGTGGCAGGTGCAAGGGTTAGTGATAATTTTTACACTTTTTTGAACAATTCAATGGGTTCTATAGCATTTGAAACTCCTACAACTTATATTTTAGGCACATTTATAGCTACATTAGGCCTGAAAATTGCAGATATAGATGGAGATTCAAAAAATGATATAATTCTCTTGCAAAATGACAATACTAACAATGGTAGTATAACATTTTTGCAAAACATCTCTACAATTGGTGGCATTGACATTGACATTGCCAATAGCGTATTTAAACAATGCTCACCTTCAGATTTTGCCTTGGGCGATTTGGATGGCGATGGGAAACCAGACTTGGTTATCTCAAATTATCTTGTTGTTAATCCACCAGTTCTGAATATTTTAAAGAACTTGGCCTTACCAGGGATAGAATACACGACCAATACTTTGTTTTCAAGCAATAACATTCTTAATGTACGATCTGAAGAAAGTGGACTTAAAAACTTAGCAATTGCAGATTTTAATAATGACGGAAAGCCTGACCTTACTGGAACTCAAGTTACCAGACTTGGTATTTTCGCTAATGAAATTGGAAACAATGTCCAGCCCATTATCACTTCACTCTCTACTATATCTGGGGTTCCAGGAAGTAGTTTTACTGTTTTTGGGCAAAATTTGACTGGTGTAACAGATATTATAATTCCCGGTGGTCTAGTTAGTACATTTAGTTTTTTTCCTATTGATGATAATAAACTCGTTGCTACCGTATATCTAAATCAAAATACCGTGCTTAGCGGTACGCTTTTGTTGAAGAATGGGTTTCTAACTTCTGAACCTTCAGATCAAACCTTCAGCATTGTAGTACCTCCAGCCCCTACCATTACAGGGGTATTGTCAAATTTAGTACCTAAAGGTGGCTCTGTTACAGTGTTAGGTATTAATTTTAGTAATATTGGACAAATTTTACCTGCTTTTGAATTATTTAATGAATCAAACCCTTTTTCAAACTCTTCATTAGCGTATACTGTTCTTTCAAACAACGAAATTAGAATTGATGATATTGGAAGTAACTTTAATGTTGGTGAGGTTCTTGATATTAGGTTTGGCAATGGAGTAAATGGTTATTTAGAAGATGTGATCACCGTTACCTCTCCCCCACCACCTACCATCTCGGGCATACAGCCTTTATCTGCATTTCCTTATGAAACAATTACCATTTTTGGCGAAAATTTGAATTTTGTAAATAAAATCTCACTTTCTAATGATAATGAAGACAAAAACACTCAATTCATTAGCAGAAGCCCAAATAAAATAGAATTTTTCTTTTACGATAATACGAATGTATTTACTGGGCCTATCACTATTACAAACATTAATATGGATGTAGCCATTTCTACAGAAATATTCACAGTTCTCGGTCCGCCACCTGCCATAGTCACTTCCACATCAGCCATTTCTGGCTTTCCAAAAGATATTATTACTTTTTTTGGAGAAAATTTGAACGAAATATTTGCAATATCATTTAATGGAAGCCAAGTAGATGAAAATAATTTTATAGAGATAAGCAATAATGCCTTTGCATTAAAACTTCCTCCATTTTTCAATCCTTCGCCAGATATTACTTCTTCATTTATTTTCCAAAAAAAACAAGGGGTAGTTACTACCGTAAATCCACAATTTACTTTACTTACACCACCTGCCATCACAATTACAAGCTTTCTACCTGCTGCCCAATCACCTGGAAAGTACGTTACATTTTCGGGAACTAATCTGCAATACATCGAACAAATAAGGCATGATAATCCAATAGATCCTTATGTTTTTCTGCTTAATGAAGCCATTTTTTCAGCAGATGGAACTACATTAATAGTGAAAGTTTCAAGTAAAACCCCTAACAATTACTTCCCTGATCCACTAAATACCATCTCTGGCCAGGTTTTATATGAATATTACACAAATACTGCACCTGTTAGTCTACTTTCCACTACCTCTCAAAATTTGGAAATTTTAGCCTATCCAATTCCCACAGTAACAACCATATTGGGCCCCGCTAAAATTTATCCAAATTCTGAAGTTACCATTATTGGCAGTAATTTTGATGGAATCGATCGTTACACTTTCCCATCAGCAGATGAGAATTGTCTGCTGAAAGAAATTTATAGAAGTATTGAAAATGATACACTTGTGCTTGTGCTCAACCCCGACTGCAGTCTTGAAAATTTTGCATTCACACGCGATGCAATTTTATTATTCGCATCAGGTAGTCCGTTAATTCGTAATAATCTGGACTATTCGGTAAACACACCTCCATTTGATGTCGAGCCGTTTGATGGGCAAATAACCATTCTTGGCATTGACAAGTCGAGCTACACTTCTGCCGACCGCATTGTGCTTAATATCGCTTCGTCTGGGGGCTTTGGAGACTATGTAATCGTGGAATTTTCAAACGCTGATGGCGATTTTAGTGAGTCCGACAACTTTGAGCTTTATTCCATACCTTCTTCGGAACTGGGTGGAAATGTATCTATCTCTACCAAAAATCTATTTGAAGTTGAAGGTGGTGGTATAGATAATCGATTAAATTTTGGCGATGCGGGTTTGCTATTGACCAGTTCTAATTACAAACTAAGAATCTCGTTAGGAGAAGTCGATCCAGTGCTTCTTGAGCCAATTTTTTCGAATACAATTGATGGCATTTCTTTCACCCGAATTCCGGTTTTCAATCCAAACCCTAATAACACAAATTTTGACCCGTTCACTGGCAATGAAGGTACTGAAATAGATATTTATGGCTACCACTTTACCGAGAGTTCGATTACTGGTATCACATTTAATAATGTTTTGGCCAGTTCATATACCATCGTTAGCGATAATCAAATTAAAGTACCGTTGCCATTTGGTGATGTAAACGGCAAAATACGAATATTGTATGGTGTGGGAGGCGTGGCTGTTTCTCGTAAAGATTTTGGCACACCTGGTGAATCGTGTGGTGATGGCATCCAAGGTACCACGCTCAGTGGGGCAAGACTTTACAGTGCGGGTGATAATATCTCATTGGCTGTTGCTTTGGATTTTGGTGACATAGACCCCAACAAGACACCCACTGGTGCGGTGCAGCTGTCAAATGCAAATGGTTTATTTTCTCCAGCAGCTACAATAGGTGTCGACAATTTTGGTTTTGCTCAATTTCGAACAATTCCTCTAACAATACCAATCAATACGCCTTCAAGTGATAACTATGCAGTTCGTATTGTATATTTATTTAGCGAAGGGGGCTGCGCTGACATTCCGTACAATAATATCACCATCAACGGCATTGGCGCCTCGCCTACCATTACTGGCATTACCATTAACGACAATAGCTTTTTGCGAAACGATACCATTACAGGAATTATTTCTACTTCAATGCCTTTCCCAATCGTCAACGATTTTGTCGTTTCTTTGCAAAACAGTGTGTTGGGGATCAATGTCGATATCCAGACCATTGTTGGATTCTTGATGATGCCACCAGTATTCACGTACA